>JAPKGD010000388.1 GCA_026648125.1 Bdellovibrionales bacterium
GACATGATTTTGTTTCGATCCAGCCGATCTGGATTCCGCTTAAGGTGGCCCTTCACTGCGAGATCCTTGTTGGGTGTCTCGCGACCAAGCAAAATGCTAAGCTCGCGGGCCTTTCCCTCGCGCTGGCTTTCAAGATTTTTGAGTTCCGATTGCAGCGTAGATTCACGCAGGTCAAATTCAAGAACGTCCGATTCCGAGGTGAGGCCAGCGGAGCGTTTTGTGGCCGCCAACCGGGCTTGTTCTTTGTTGAGTTCAAGTGCTTTGTTGCAGATAGCAATGCTCTCAAGTAGGTAGGCCAATTCATAATAGACCTCGGCCACTTTTCGTGCGACGGCAGCTTTACTCTGCTCCAAACGATAGGTTGCCTGCTTTTTCTCAATCTCAAGTCGAGCTCTTTCCGCAGAATCTTTACCGCCACGATAGAGATTCCACTCGGCCTTACCGTATACGGCTGTGTCGCTTTGATTTTCTCCGTCTAGTCTGGTGCTCAATGGCCCACCCTCCAAAGATACTTCTGGGAGAAAATGGCCAAGCGTGGATTGGTGCTCCAATTGAGCGGCCGCAAGGGCCGAGTTGGCCGCCTTGATTTCAAGACTGTTCTCGAGGGCTTCGCGAAGGAGAGCGTCCAGAGTAAGAGCCCCTTCGGTGGGATGGTCGGCGTGGGCCAAGCTCAAGGCCAAGAACGAAGCGACAAAAAGGGGGAAAGTAAATGGGGCCCAGCGCATCGAGAGACTCCCTATTGTGGTTCCACGTTAAATTTTGCAGTGGAAGTTTTTCCTTGGGCAGAAATCTTGACCTCAAGAGAGTAGCGGTGCGCTCCTTTTGCATCGATGACCGCCTTAAAAGCATCACCTTCAGAAGAGAAGGCAACGGATTCGGGCTTTGGCTTTTTGGGGTATTTCACGCTGGCCTCAATGGTGACATCTTTGGTCGCAAGAGATTTTAAGTCATGGTCCAAAGGGTAAAGAGTGACGGTGCCGGCCTCCACCACAAGCTCCAGGTACATATGTTTGAGGTCCTGAAGGACTCCCCCGTGAGGAGCGACAACTGCGCCAGGCGTATGATGGTGTCCTTCGTGCGCAAAAGAAACGATGGACTGTAAAATCAAGAAAGCCGTAGCAAACAATTTTTTCATAAATACTCCTAGTGTGAAGTTGGTTCCAGTTTAAATTTTTCGCTTGTTAAATTCTTCTCGGCGGACTTGCGGCCGAAGCGGTAGAAAACGGTCGGCGTGACAATAAGATCAAGTAGAGTTGACGAAATAAGTCCGCCAATAATGACGACGGCGACCGGATGAAGGATCTCTCGGCCAGGCTCGTCGTGGGCTAATGCCAAAGGCAGCAGACCGAGTATGGCCGTCAACGCCGTCATAAGAACTGGTACCATGCGTTCGAGCGATCCCCTTATGACCATGTCCTTTGAGAAAGTTTCTCCCTCGTATTTCATCAGATGGAGATAATGGGAGATCATCATGATCCCATTGCGGCTCGCAATTCCACAGAGAGTGATAAAAGCCACCATGGTTGCGATTGAAAAAGTTAAGTTAGCAATGAACATCGCGGCAAGGCTGCCGATCAAGGCCATGGGGACGTTGAGCATAACCTGGACGGCAATAAAGGAGGCTTTGAAGTGGGCGTAGAGAACTACAAAAATTCCCAGCAAAGACAACAATCCTAAAACCATTATCAGTCGGCTCGCAGCTTGCTGACTTTCAAACTGTCCGCCGTACTGAATAAAATAGCCGCTCGGAATTTGAACCTTTTCGGCGATGCGACTTTGGATTTCTGAGACCAGCCCATCGAGGTCGCGCCCTGACGAGTTCGCCGACACCACAATACGGCGCATGGCGTTTTCTCGACTGATTTGGTTGGGTCCTTGAGACTCAAAAACGTCGGCGATTTGATTGAGAGTCACTCGGCGGCCGTCGGGCATGATTTTAAGGGTGGTGGCTTTTATAAGATCTAGGTTCGCCCTTGAGCGGTCATCAAAACGCATAAACACACTGAATGTGCGTTGATTCTCGATCACCTGGGCCACGACTTCCCCATTGAGTGCTTTTTCTAACATTTCGGTGAGCTCTCCGACAACGATGCCAAGCTTGGCCGCCTCCTCACGCATGAGATGAATCTTAACTTGTGGTATCAACACTTGCTGTTCAATCTGCAGGTCTGCCAAGCCCTCGGTTCCTTCAAGTGTTCGATAGATCTCCGCCGCTTTGGCGCGAAGTACGTTAAGCTCTGGACCAAAAACCTTGATGGCAACTTGGGCTCGCACTCCAGACAAGAGGTGATCAAGACGGTGCGAAATAGGTTGCCCAACGTTCACGTAAACTCCGTCAATGGTGCCGAGTTTTTCTCGAATCTCATTGAGGACGATATCCTTTTTTCGACCACCGGGGTGGAAGTCCACATCGATCTCCGAGTAGTGCACGCCCTCCGCATGCTCATCCATCTCGGCTCGGCCGGTCCTTCTTGCCACCGCTTTGACTTCGGGAATGCTCAACATAAGCTCTTCGGCCTGAGTGCCGAGGTGATTAGATTCTTCCAAAGATATTCCAGGTTGAGCCAACAGGTTGACCGTGGCAGTCCCCTCATTAAATTTTGGCAAAAAGTCTTTGCCCATGAGGGGGATCAAAAGCAAAGAGCCGAGAAATAGAGCAAGTGCTCCGGCCATAATTGTTTTGGGGTATGCGAGGGCTCGCTCAAGAGCTTGCTTGTCCCACCGCTTTAAAACTTGAACCAGTTTTCCGTCTCGCTCCTCTTCGACTTTACCCTTGCTTAAGAGAAAGGAGCAAAGAACCGGCGTGATCGTCAGGGAGACAAATAAAGAGGCGATCAATGACACAATATAGGCCACACCAAGCGGGATAAATAGGCGCCCTTCGATGCCGCCCATGTAAAACAGGA
>JAPKGD010000389.1 GCA_026648125.1 Bdellovibrionales bacterium
CTTTAATACCGAAGTCATTACAGCATCTGAAATTCCAAATGCCCGAGCGGCCTGCTTAACTCTTTTGGACTCAGAAATTCGGCTAATGATTGAATATATGAGTAGATGACTAGACGATTTTAAAATGAGATCCCGCCCTGAATGATCCTTCATCCCAAGTGACTCATAATGATCGCGAAAATACTGAAGGGCTTCTTGTTTGGACAAAGCGCTATCGGAAATCTTAAGTTGGATCAAATGCTTGAGATATTCCAATTCTTCTGGTCGACTAATTCCGATCCGGGGGAAAACCTCTCGATAGTTGTCGAGGTTTAAATGCTTTTTCCCCCGGAGGATTTCAGAGACGTATCCTGGCGACAGCCTGAGGTCACGGGCATAAGACCTCAGGGAGTAACTGTTGTTCTCTGTCGATCGAATTGTAAAATCGTCTAAGAGCAACACTCTATAGTCGTGATAGCAAAAAACCGAATCTATTTTACATCTCATGATCGCCCCCGTCTGTCGTCCATGCTGTAGCCCCAGTCTCTGAATTTCTAAGAGAAATGTCATGTGAAAGAGAATGCACTTGATGGCGTTTTTATTCACAAAGCCGAAACCATCAACAAGAATATCCAGGCCCTGACAGCTCAAGCAAAGGAACTGGGATCAACTCGAGATCATTTTAAATCCCAGGAGGCCCAAATGACTCCGAGTGGTATCGACAGGGATGGTCCTTTATTTCGGATAGGCACGGCTTTCGCCAATCTTGAAATGGTGCCGACGGAACCGTCGTCGGCATTTGTAAATCTTGGCGGTTCGCGATCCAATCCTGTCGGCTCGTGAACCGTATTGGGTGGTGCCCCGGGCCGGACTTGAACCGGCACGCCCGATTGCTCGAAGCCCAGGATTTTAAGTCCTGTGCGTCTACCAGTTTCGCCACCGGGGCTAAAAAAAGAGGCTCCAAAGTGACTTTTAGCAGGCGATCTGTCAATCTCATCGAGCAAGTTTTTATGGGGGACTCATGGCTTCAAGTACAGCAACTCAGCAGATGCAAAGAGCCTCCTTAGAGGGTCTCCAACTTTTTAAACCCTTTCTTAAAACTTCAATATATACCTTGGCTGGAATCTGGATCGGCTCATTCTTACTGAATCAGATGGCTCATGAAATGATGGCCGAGACCCGTTCGGCCGGGCCCAATTTATACGCCATCGGCGTTATGGCTCTCACTGAGGTCACTGTTTCGTTTCTCCTCCTGTTGCTCATCCCCAAGCGCCTTTGGGAGTTGCGTCATAGACGCCCCCTTCCCACCCTAGGCAAAGTCACCTCTCAGTACAGTAAAGACCTAGCTGCCGAACTGATGCGTGTGACGGCAGGCGTGGTTGTGGGGTTCGTGATGTTGGTGGTGCCAGGGTTTATCCGCGCCATTCGGTGGACGTTTGTACCCCACATCGTTCTCCTTGATGACACCTACGCCAACGGCAAACGAGACGCCCTCAAATATTCAGCGGAACTCACCCAGGGTATAGGTTGGTGGCTAGGAGCTATTTGGCTGCTCTTCACCCTTGTTGATCTTGCTCTCTATAATATCGAGATCTTTGGTGAATCCTTGGTTCCCGGAAGCTGGCCGGTGTGGCCCTTTGCAGCAGCCATTTCGTTAATTTCCTTTGCTTTCATGGTCTATTCCCACCTACTCTATTTTGCGCTATACGTCATTCGTCTTGGAAATACGGGAGAAGCAAAATGAATTTAATGTTTGGCTGGCAAGAAGTAAAAAACCGTGGTCGCGCACTTACTTATGACGACGTCCTTATTGTCCCAAATCGCTCGGACATGAGATCGCGCCGCGATCCAGAACTCTCTTCTCGACTGACAAAAAATCTCACAATTGAAAAGCCCTTTATCGCTGCGAATATGGACACGGTCACAGAGGCTCCTATGGTTAAGGCCATGGCGGAATTGGGTGCCTTTGCCATTCTTCATCGTTTTATGCCCATTGGTGATCAAGTCGCCCAAGTTCGCCAGTGCCGAGAAGACGGCATTAAGCTCATCGGTGCGAGCGTCGGCGTGAATGGTGAAGCCCAATCTCATGTCAAAGCCCTCGTCGAAGCCGGAATCGACGTACTCACCCTCGATATTGCTCACGGACATTCCGTGCAAATGCTTGAAATGCTCAAGTGGGTAAAAGACACTTATCCAAAGATTGAAGTCATTGCTGGAAACGTGGCTACACCTCAAGGTGTATTGGACATGATCGAAGCCGGCGCTGATGCCATCAAAGTTGGAATCGGCCCAGGCAGTATGTGCACAACTCGAATCATTACCGGCTGCGGACTCCCTCAACTCACAGCCATTTCTCTTTGTGCCGAGGCGGCTCAACCTCATAACATTCCAATTATCGCAGATGGGGGCATTAAGTATTCTGGCGATATCGTAAAGGCGCTCGCCGCCGGAGCGGATACAGTAATGCTTGGATCTCTCCTTGCTGGCACCATTGAAACGCCCGGAGAAATCCACAATGGACGAAAGATGTATCGCGGTATGGCGTCTCGAGCAGCTCAGAACAGCTGGCGCGGTGGAGTTCCAGAAGGGATGGCTCCTGAAGGTGAATCTACGAGCATTCCCGTTAAGGGCCACGTCGCCGATGTGATTCATGAACTTGCTGGCGGAATCAGAAGCGGCATGACTTACGTCAATGCCAATAAAATTTCTGAACTTCGCGAGCGAGCGATGTTTGTAGAAATGTCTCCCATGGGAATGTCGGAATCTCGAGCCCACGGTTTAAACTAAGCCACACATGAGCACTCAGCCCATTGGTGTTTTTGATTCGGGTCTCGGAGGACTTACCGTCCTTCGAGAACTGCTCAAAACCCTTCCCAATGAAAACTTTGTTTACCTGGGAGACACGGCTCGCCTTCCTTACGGC
>JAPKGD010000039.1 GCA_026648125.1 Bdellovibrionales bacterium
CTGAGACTTGCTACCGACGGGAGTTCAACTTCCTCGCCATTTTTCCTGGCTCGCGGGCGACGCATTGGGTACTTCGCTCCGGCCAGCATCAGGCTCGTCTCCTCGCTACCTCCCCGGTGACAGAGATCCGCAGCACTCTTGCGCGCGAATGGTACGCCGCAGAGCCGCGCCATATCCTGCTCCATCAAGTCGATCGCCGTAGCGAGTACTGAATTCTTGGCCTTACTTAACAGCATCTCCTGCACGTCGATGCTTGATAATGCGAGACTGAGTTGACTTACGTTGGTGACATTGGTGTTCTTCACTTGGGCTCCTTTCCCCATTTCGGGGGGAATGTTGTAGTTCCAAGAGGTTAACTCTTGGGGAGCCCGATTTTCAAACCCTAACGGCTAGGTGGGACAAGTCCAGACTGGCACTCCTGCGTTTTAAATCCAACATTGTTATGGCACGACTGATCTATGTCAGTGCGGTAATTTTAAAAATACCTGCCAGCCTTTTAGGACTTAGATTATGAAGATGCCCAAACAGAAGAATGAATGCGCTATTAGCTAAATCCATATATAAACAATGGAAAGGTTCACAGTAAAAACACTTCCAAAAAATTATTCAATCAACGGGGAACACTACTAAATAACAAGACCGGCGATGCAAGTTGCTGGAAAAATTTACCCATATTGGGGAAATGGATAACTTTATCCAAAATCAACTTGCTTTCATACAGAAGCGGGACTCAGTTTTCGAGAGATTTCGAGGATCGCCCGGTGTTCGCACGGTTCTGTGTCAGCTTCCAAACGGGAACTCCTGGCAAAGAAAGCGAGCCTCAAAACTCAAGAGGAGCAACTAAACCCAGTGCTACCGCCGGTCATCGACGAGGCGTCACCGAATGTCGTTTCGCCATTGTCGCTTGAGGTGGTCTCGCCCTGAATTCCTGAGAAATTCCACCTGAACCTGATCGGAAGGCCGCAGAGATGCGGCCTTTTTTTTCGCCCAAAGCCCCAAGAGCTTTCTTGACCGGACCGTTACCGAGCGGATCTTTGGCGGTCGGCCCCAAAGTGCAGGAACGACCGCTGAACCCTACAGATCGTAGGACTATCTATACAGCTACTGACGTAAAATTCATTCTTCATCCTCGTCATAGCGACTTGCTCGATGGCGTTGAATCGTAAGTTCTTTTTCGAAAAATTCTGTTAAGGAATGTAACCGATATTCCTCCTGGCCGTGATCCCATTTGACAACATCGAGTTCGCCCGAGGAACTCCTTATTTTTGGATCGAATGCCCAAAAATGACTTGCCTCATCCGACATTGAGAAAGGTATCGCCCCTTTCTCAAACGGCCCCCCGGCGTCTACCTCTTTAAAAGAGGCTATCCTACTTTTAGTCCAATCTGAAAAAAAATCTTCCGTACCAAATAAAATAAAAACACCAAAATTTTCCCAACCGTTGTGGATTTTTAAAAACTCACGGTAGCTTGGGGAAAGCGCAAACCCCAGCTTTCTCTCTAGATCCGTAATCTGTACTTCAGTGGCAGGAGGCCGTGGCTGTGGTGGAAACTCCGGATAAAGTTTTGTCTGCAGCCTCAAAAGTTCGTTAAGTGATTCTTTCGTCATCCAATTCTCCCTAATATTGATATTAGACTAATAGGTATAAGTATATGTTGTCTATGTAGGAAATGAATATCGACGGCATGCGATTTCTTGCGACAGAGCATTTCTAACCTACCCATATTGCTCTTCCGGTCAATTTGGCCGCCCTTTATGACTTTAATGCTAAACTAAGGTAAGGGCTTTTGCGGCCAGACACTAAGATTTGTTTTCAACGCACCAGACCTTTCGCGGGTGCATTCTAAACTTTATATTATTCCCTATGGGAATGCACGAATATGAAGATCTGGTTGAGAATTCAGTTATCTTGCTAAGCAAAAGTGATTTAACTAATCGTCGTGATTTCTTTGCAAGCCTATATGCTTTCCAAGCGCGCTATGACACCGGATATTCCCACTTTCGAGTAATTGATCATCTCATTGAAGCGCGTTTTGTATACAAGTTCTCAATGGAAGATCATCCGGATTTTGATAAATATGCTTCTTCTCTGGATAAATTAAAAAACCAGGAATCTGGTTTCATTTATTTAGATCCCACAAAAAAATGGAGCGAGGAAAACGAACCTGTTGGTTATTGGAAAGCACCTTTTTTGTATTTCGATGCAGGTTCTAAACCTTTTTGTTTCAATGACTTTTCGCCAGATTGCCGTGATCGCCCGTTGCAGTCATGGCTCAGTATGGGCTGAAAAGTCGGCCATGATGAAAGATGAGGCTGCGGCAAAAGCTGTAGCCACCGAAGAACGAGTAGCAACTGTTTTTCCTGAAGTTGCTGCCTAATGAGTCCTATTTGCTAGCCGAGAATTTGTGAGGGATGTGACTAACCGAGCCTGTTTTTAAAAGGACAGGCTCGGGCTAGTTTTCAAGGGGTTTCTGAAGCGCCGACAAAACCAGCTAGATCCGGATCCAAAAGCAAATACATCGCAGTCAAGGTGGTGCCACCTCTCAATCGCAGTGATTCGCTGACCAATTGATGAGCCTTTCAGAACAAGCCGTGTACAAGATGACGACCGCTGATCGGACGTGCTCCGTCCGGCCGGAACATTGCACAGTGTGCCGGGCCCATGCTAAATGTCGCCCCAAAAACGTACACCTACGAACGCCACCAACCCGAAGAAACAGATCTGTACAAGCTTGTACAGTCCAACTGGCTCTCGTTTCAGGATCAGGTTGAACAAGACCTGGGGTATCCACTGCCAGACTTCGTGATCAAAGAGTTCGAAGCGTACTTGCGCTGCGGGATCCTGGCTCATGGATTTTTGCGAGCCCAGTGCACCAGTTGTCACAATGAGATGCTGGTGGCCTTTAGCTGCAAAAAACGCGGATTCTGCCCCAGCTGCGGGGCCAGGCGGATGTCAGAGACCGCCGCCCATTTGGTGGACCATGTATTGCCACACAAAAACATCCGCCAATGGGTACTGACATTTCCAGTACAAATAAGACTGTGTTTAGCCGTGAGACCAAAAGTCATGGCAAGAGCTCTGGATATCGCCAATCTTGTGATCGGAAGTCATTACCGCAATAAAGCAGGGCTCACAGCCAAGAACTCCAAATCAGGAGCAGTCACCCTGATCCAGCGCTTTGGTGGCAGTCTTAACCTGAACATCCACTTCCACCAACTATTCGTCGATGGCTGCTACGAGCTAGGTACTGATGGTGAACCTATCGACTTCTGGGCGGCACCACTACCAACAGTAAAAGAGATCGAAGAAGTGCTTTCCAAAATCATCGTTAAGCTCACCAAATACCTAGAACGACAAAAAATCATTATCCGCGATGTCGATGACGGTGGCTTCCAAATACCGATCCCAGACGAAGATACACTCTCTAAACTGCAAGCCACATCAGTAACCTACAGATTTGCCACAGGCAAAAGCAAAGGCAAAAAAGCGATCGTGCTTAGGGCTGCGACAGACAATGATCACACCGCCACCAAGGGGCTTGTCGCCAAGAACTCAGGATTTTCACTGCACGCAGGCGTTGCCACCAAATCCCATGAGCGTGACCGGCTTGAGAGAGTTTGCAGATATATCGCTCGTCCCGCAGTCAGTGAGGAGCGGCTATCCACGGACGATCATGGCAATGTGATTTACAGATTCAAAAAACCTTGGGATGACGGAACCACGGCCATGAAGCTAACACCCATGGAGTTCATGGAAAGGCTTGTGGCACTGGTTCCACGGCCCAGGGTCCATTTGACCAGATACCATGGTGTCCTTGGTCCACATTACAAATACAGAAAACAAATCGTTCCCAAACCACCGGCACCACCAGTGCTCAGTCTGGATCAAGTCGACCAAGTCATCGGACCTCAACAGTTACAGATGAAGAGGAAAAATATTCCCTGGGCGAGGCTCTTATCGCGAGTCTTCAATATCGACGTTGAAACATGCATCAAATGCGGCGGCAAAATGAAAATGATTGCAGCCATCGAAGATCCCAAAGTGATTCGCAAAATCTTGGACCACCTGGGGTTACCAACGAAACCACCACCCCTGCATCCAGCCAGAGGCCCGCCAAAGCAGGGGAACTATTTCGGGGACGACTTTCAACAACACTTCGAAATGAGCTTCGACAATTTTAATCAATACGCCGACTAAAACGGCCACATGTTCCTGCTGTAGCGCTAGAGCATGCCGTGGCAAATCAGCCGCCATGGATCCTTCTATTCAAAATCTGAGAAAACAACTGCGGAAAATCGAAACCAGAACCCCAAATCCAAAATTTCGTGAAACTCATTGCCAATCAGACCCAACAATCACACAATTTTATCAAGATCTACGGGATAGCTAGACGATCGTATGGCCAAATTCGGTGTTTAAAATTCCTATCCTCCGGGGCAGTCTTTATGGGTGGATTGGCCGAGAGTCCTCAATCTGTGATTCGCTGGCAAATGACAGATCGACTCGCGGTGGCTCTCTTTGAGTTCGACTTCAATTCAGACGGAATTGTTGGAAACGATGAGATTAAACTCGGGCATTCGAAAAAAACGAACTATCTCCATCAACTTCCTGTCGAAGTATTGCTTTCTCCTTCGGGCTCTTGGACAGAAGACACCTTTAACGCTCATCTAGAAAATTCATACCAGGCTGTGAAATCAGAGGCCCTGAGCCATGCGGACGATGAGCCCTTTGGTGCAAATGGTTTGGTTCAGGCATCTTATCGTTGGTGGAAAATGTTTTTTACCGACAGCCAATCCATCATTGGCAATATAACTGGCTTCAAAGGGCCAATTTTTTATCTGAACGGTTCTATTGATGCCCAAACGGATTTTGTGCGCCAAACTGCCGAAATAGAACGATACACTGACCAATTTTTGTGGAAGCCGGAAATCGTGAAGGTAGAGGGTACTGGACATGCTTTAGGCCAAGACCCCATTTTTGGTCCTCTCCTTCCTTCGTCTCTTGAGTTGATTGTTAATACCTGCGTTAAGGCTCTTGGGCCGTCTTATTGAAAGGTGTCTACGTTGAACTCAATAACTCATCTTTTTTAAGATGATTTCTGCCGGAGTTGCGTTCACCGGAACAGAGCGGGACAAGATAGAGAAGCTTTGCAGATATATCGCTCGCCCCGCAGTCAGCCTCGAGCGGCTTAGTCTCAATGCTCGGGGGCAAGTGGTCTATCGACTCAAAAAACCTTACTCGGACGGCACAACTCATATCGTGATGTCGCAAATGGAGCTGCTAGAGCGACTCGCGGCCATCGTGCCACGCCCACGGGTTCACTTGACCCGCTTTGCCGGAGTGTTCGCCCCGCACTACAAGTACCGCTCCATGGTGGTGCTCAAGCCCATGGCAAAGGCACAGATCCCTGAAAGTGACGAGGCGCCCGCCAAATCTCGCATCCACTGGGCCCAGCTCTTAAAGAGAGTCTTCGGGATCGACGTCGACAAGTGCCTGCGCTGCCAAGGGCCCATGAGAATCATCTCGGCAATCGAAGACCCACTCACAATCAAAAAAATCCTCACTCACTTAGGGGTACCCCACAAACCACCCATGCCGTGGCCGGCTAGGGGGCCGCCGGACCTTGAGGCCCTCGAAACTCAACAGCAATTTGACGTTACTTAAGTCGCAAAGCCTGCCGACTGGGCCGAGGTACGTCCAACATGGCGTAACTTCCGGCAATCCCAAGGGAACTTCGCCCCAAAACACTTGCCTGCAGCCAGCTACTCACCGCAAAATCGAAACAGATACCCTCAATGCAACTCAAAACCCCGGCCGGATGGGAATAGTAAGGAGCTAATTTGGCCTTTGAATGTCCTATCCCCGATGCCCCCTGGCGAACACACGGTGAAGTGGCCACACTCGTTGCGCGTAAAACTCAAAGACTTTGGCTGTCACCACCGCCTGAAACGAACTCATCGACTGAGCCACCCTCTCCTTGGATGCAATTATTTTAAGTGAAAAGGGATTGCGAAGTATAGCTTGAATCAGCGAAGCGTCCAGGACCAAAGGCCATAGCTGGACCCCAAAAAGCACCTCGCCCACGATGTCCGAGATTGCCAGGGGAAGTTGCAGCTCATACCCTTTAAGAATGAACAGTGCTTCGCCCAATCTGGACGCATTCTTTCAATCGGTGCGAAGTCTTATTGGCTCAAAGCATGTTGTCACTGCTCCTGAAGAAATTGAGCTGAAATCGAAAGACACGACTCCTGAGACCCACAGACCATCGGGCTTTATCTACCCAGAGTCCGTGGAGCAGGTGCAGGAGATCACACGGCTCGCAAACAAGTACCAGGTGGCTCTTTGGCCCTGCAGCACCGGAAAAAATTGGGGTTATGGCGCGGCAACGCCCGCTCAAGCAGGATCAGTCACGCTCGTGCTCAGCCGTCTCAATCGAGTGATCAAGGTTGATCAGGAGCTCGCATTTGCCGTGGTCGAGCCTGGCGTCACATATCGACAACTCCATCAGCACCTTGAAATGGCCGGCCTACCGCTGTGGCTGGATTGCACTGATGGCCCAGCCGATGGCAGTGTGATGGGAAATGCACTCGACCGGGGAGTCGGGGAGACGAACTACGGCGACCACTTTGGCAACATCTGCGGCATGGAGGTGGTGCTTCCTGATGGCTCACTTGTTGAAACTGGCGGAGGCCCTAGGGGGCGCCATCAGTCTTGGAACACCTACAAATGGGGGGTTGGCCCTTACCTCGAGGGGCTTTTCACCCAGTCCAACTTCGGCATTGTCACCAAGATCGGCATTTGGTTGATGCCCAAGCCCGAACACTTTGTCTCCTGCCTGTTCGAGCTTCGCGAGGAAAAGGATCTGCCGCTGATGATTGAGTCCATGCGACGCCTGCAGCTTCATGGCGCCATTCAGAGTAAGGCTCATATCATCAACGATGTGATTACATTTTCAATTATCGCCGACAGCCCCAGCGAGCTTTTGGCCGGAGCTCCCTTTTTGAGTGATGATCGGCGCCGTGCTCTTCAACGAGAGCATAACGTCTCTCCATGGACTTTTGCAGCTGGCATCTATGGCACCCGCGCCCAGGTCGCAGCCCACATCAAGCTCATCAAAAAGGAGCTCCGTCCACTGGGTCGGCTTCAATTCATCGATGATCTGCAAATATCTCTCGTCAAACGGATGATCGACTGGGTGAATCGCCAACCTCAAAGATCTTTTCCAGCACGATTGGGGCAAGTGGTGGCTCGCCTCCTGACGGGAAAGCCTTTTGAGCTCATTCGCTTTCTTCCTCACGTTCATGCGATCGAAAAAGGCTACCCTTCGGACTTCTTCGTCAAGCACGCCTACTATAAATCACGAAAGCCAAAGCCCAGCGACAGCGACATCGATCCCGCTCGCGATGAGTGCGGGCTCATCTGGCTTGGCCCAATGGTTCCACTCACCGGAGCGGCCACCCAAGAGGTGATCGATCTCGTCCGTCCGCTCTACCTCAAATATGGCTTTGATTTCACCGTGGCCCTCATGGTTGCCAATCCGCGCACTCTCATCGCGCTCTTTTCAGTCTTTTATGATAAGTCGAGCTCGGATGAAACATCCCGCGCCAAGAATCTGTACCTTGAAATGGGTGCCGCGACCCAGACTGCCGGCTACCAACAGTATCGCACCAGTACACTCTACATGCCCCACATCCTGGAGGTGGCGCCGGAGTTCAAACGTCTTTGTGGGCTCATTAAGGGCGCACTGGATCCCGTCGGTGTGATCGCTCCAGGACGCTACGGGATTCCCCATGGCCCCTTCTAATGGGCCTTCCCCGTCTCGCGGTACTTTACCATTTGCTCCAAGATGTCCTCCCAAGAGTCTACGAGGACTACTCAACCACCGAGATTCTCACCATGGATTACCTTGAAGGGCTTTCTTACAAAGAGTTTAAGGCTCAGGCCACTCAAGAGGAGAAAAATCAAGCCGCGGAAATCATCTGGCGCTTTGCCGCCAAGTCCATCAACAACCACTTTCTCTACAACGGAGACCCTCACCCCGGAAACTACCTCTTTATGGACGGCCGAGTCGGCTTTTTAGATTTTGGCTTTACCAAGAGATTTAACCCTGAGTTCATTAGGCTCTGGAAGCATCAGTCTCTCGCCGCGTGCCGTGGTGATCTTGAGGCCTTCGTAAGCGCCAATAAGGCCTTGGGATACGAAGCCCCAGGCGTCGAGTTCAATCACCGAGCCATGTACGACGCCTACCGCGCCACGATTTACCGCGCCTGGATGACCGATCAGGAGTTCGAGTTCACGCCGGACTTTGTGGGTGAGGAGCTTCATTCACTCCTCCAACTGTTGCGCACCCAAGGCGGCTCCTTCATGCCCAAGGAATTTTTAGTCATCCTCCGACTCCTATGGGGTCAGCACGCGATCCTCGCGGACCTTCGGGCAAGATCGAACTGGCACCGCGCGGTCTTTCCTCTGCTGGAGCGGCACGAGGGTCAGGCCCTTTGAATTCTTGCCATTAAAATCAGTCAAACCTATGATAACAGAGCCATGCTTCACTCCGACGTCTTTTTTGCATTTCTAATCACGGCGCTTTCGCTCACGGTGGTGGCTACCGTGCTGGCGCGTGCCCGCATTCCGACCATTGTGGGATTTATTCTCACCGGCGTGCTGATTGGCCCATCAGGCCTAAATTGGATTCGCTCACTGCCCGCGGCCGAGACCATCTCGGAACTCGGGATTGTGCTGTTGATGTTTTCTCTTGGCCTAGAGATTTCTCTTGGACACCTCAAACAAATGGCACGCCCGCTTATTAGCCTCGGGTTTGCCCAGGTGGGCGGAACACTCCTCTTAGGTCTACTGGGCTTTCACTACCTCTTTGACTTCTCTTGGGCCAAGTCCTTCGTTTTTGGGGCTTGCCTTGCTCTGAGCTCAACGGCGGTAGTGCTCAAACTGCTCCAGGACAAGCGCGAGACTGAGACTCCGCACGGCTAGCTTGGGGAAAGCGCAAACCCCAGCTTTCTCTCTAGATCCGTAATCTGTACTTCAGTGGCAGGAGGCCGTGGCTG
>JAPKGD010000390.1 GCA_026648125.1 Bdellovibrionales bacterium
AAGTAATTCAAAGAAAAAACAACTACCCTTTGGCTTTTCTAAAGAGCGCTTTGACAAAGGCCTGACGTTCTTCCTCTAGGTCTGCGTTTTCCTCAGGATTTTCAGATTGACGAATCTCTTTGGTAAATTGCTGCACTCGATCTTTATCAAAAAAAGTGGCCTGTGGTTTATCTGAAATATTGACGAATTTTGCAAAGCGCCTCTTGCGCTCCTCATCTCCCATGGACGAAGTGGCTCGCTTTACTATTGGCGTATCGACCTCATCAGAACCATTTGGTCCTTTAAGAGTGACCGCATTCTCCTCCAAGCTCTCGTCTGGCCCCCGGTAGGTTTCCACCTGATCTCGATTGAGTATGTGGAGATCCAATTCGCTTTGGGGATCCAAAGTTGCTTTGAGCTTTCGATACTTCTCGACGAGGGCAGCCTCATCAATTTCACCCAACTGACTAATCTTTCTTAGGAGAGCCATGGTGCCCACGGGACTCTCCACGAGCATATCGACATTGGGCAATTGGAGAACCTTGAGCCTCTCGAGAAGTGGAGACGGCGCCAGCAACAAAGTTTTTGGATAGCCTCGTGTCCGGCGAATATTTTCGACCAAGGACAGGCCATTGACTCGCTTCCCCTTGGCCGTGGCAATCAGCATCTCCGGGTTGAGGGTCAGGTAGGTCTCCTCAAAGCTTCTTTCGCTTTGAATGCCATCGACGTCAAAGCCAAGCTTTTTGAGGAGTGTCTGAAGAAAAAGCAGCTCAGAATAATCGTCAATGACCAACAGCACGCGCAGCATAAAATTGATCCTAACCCGGATTTTTGCCTATGCAAAGTCAAGTACGGCAACTGTTGGACTTCACCCTCGAAACTAGCTATAGTCCGACCATTTCGCGCAGAGCAGCATTCGGCACTTTAAGGAGGCCACCATGTCAGGCAATAAAGAGCGTATTGAAACCATCACTCTTCCGCAGAGAAAGTTTGCAGTCACCTCCGCCCGACAAAAGGTGGAAATTGGATCCGGACTTCCCTTGGCCCTGATTGCCGGCCCCTGTGTTATAGACAGTAAAGAGCTTGTTATGACAACAGCCAAACGGTTGGCAGACATTAGCCAGAAGCTTGCAGTTCCCCTCATTTTTAAGAGCAGCTTCGAAAAGGACAACCGCGGTTCAGAAAAGAACTGGAAAGGGCCCTTGGCGGAAGAGGGACTTAAGATCTTAAAAGGTGTTCGCGAGGAGTTTGGAATACCCGTGCTGACGGACGTTCATCGGGTCGATGAAGTAGATATGGTCGCGGAATACGTCGATGTTCTGCAAATTCCAGCATATATGTGCCAGCAGACTTCCCTCGTCATCGCCTGCGGAAAGACGGGACGACCGACTAATATTAAGAAGGGACAATTTTTAGCTCCCGAGACTCTAGATGGAGCCCTCTCAAAGATTCGCTCCACAGGGAATCAGAATGTACTACTCACTGAGCGAGGCGCCTGCTTTGGGTACAATCGTCTAGTAGCTGACATGCGCTCAATTCCCATCATGCAGCAATTGGGAGCTCCCGTTTGCTTTGATGCCACTCATGTGATCCGACTATATGGAATTTCGAGTGCCGATCCGGCGGGAGGCGAACCTCGATTTATTCCCCACCTGACTTTGGCCGCTGTTGCGGCTGGGGCAGATGCTCTCTTTCTGGAGAATCACCCCGACCCAATGTCGGCTAAGTGTGATGCGGCCTCTCAGCTGAATATAAACAACCTCGAATCGCTTTTGCGCATGGCCTTGGGCATTCGAAAGGCTATTGGATCTCCAGAAAACGTAGGACTTTACCAGTCTCCATAATATAATGCCTAAATGCAGGAGTTGGCGCGGGGCCGGTTGGCCATCAAGTATATTTTGATTGAGGCCCTGCCGAGCTTTCTCATCGGCGTCGTTATCTTTGTTTTTATTCTTTTGATGTTTCAAGTGCTCCGACTGACCGAGTTCGTGTTAGTCCACGGCGTTAGTCTTTACACAACGGTTGAGATCATGGGTTACCTCGCGATTAGCTTTTTGCCCATGATACTTCCCATGAGCCTGCTCTTTGCCTTGCTGCTGACCTATGGTCGATTAAGTGGCGATGCTGAGGTTGTCGCCATGAAGTCCCTTGGACTCAACATGCTCCACATCTCAACGCCGGCGGTCATTTTGGGCGTCCTCACCCTTCTCGCGTCTGCTCAAACTTCCTTTTTTTTGGCGCCATGGGGAAATCGGCAGTTTGAGTTACGAATCAACGAGCTGAGCCGCCTCAAAGCGGGAGCCACGATCAAAGAAGGTGTGTTTTCAGAAGGGTTTTTCGATCTCGTTGTTTACGCCAATGAGGTCGACTCTCGGGCTGGACTTTTATCAAAGGTTTTTATATACGACGAACGTGATCCTAAATCCCCTCTTACGATTATTGCCCGCGAGGGAAGAATTCTACGCGAACAAGACCCCAAAGTTGGCGACCGCGCTGAACTTCAACTTCTCGACGGAAGCATTCACCGCACAACAAACGGTGCCTACACGAAAATTGACTTTAGCTCCTATGACATCAATCTGTTCGACCCGGTTGAACTTTCAGAAAAAGGCAAATCTTTGCCATCGATGACACTCAATGAACTGGAAATCGCAAAACGGGACCCAAACTTAAAGGGAAAGGATCGGGCAAAAGTCGAAGTTGAGTACCATCGACGCTGGTCCCTCTCTGTAGCCTGTCTTATTTTTGCTCTTATTGGAGTGGGCCTGGGGACAACGACAAACCGACGTCTGGCGAGAGCAAGTGGCCTCGTCTTATGCCTTCTCGTTATCGTCGCCTACTGGATACTTTATGTGACGGCAGAAGGTCTCGCTCGCAACCAATTGCTCTCCGCGGGAATTGCCCTTTGGGGGATT
>JAPKGD010000391.1 GCA_026648125.1 Bdellovibrionales bacterium
AGCCGCTGGACCTATATGGTCAAAGGAATCTCAGGCGGCTATGACGGGTTTTATGAAATTGAGCCCTATTACATGAAGGTGGGTCTTTATAACAACTCGGAGAGCCGGGACCTTTGGGAGGTGACTCTTAAACTCACGTCCAAAGAGGTCGACCTTTTGGTGCGCCATTTTTGGGAACTCACTTTCAATGCAAAAAGCCCTTATTATTTTATCGATGAAAACTGCAGCTATCGCCTGATTCAATTTCTCGAAGTCCTCAGGCCCAGCCTTAACCTCACCGCCCGCTTTCCGCTGGTCGTGCTGCCGGCGGAGACCGTGAGAGCCGCGGTGCAAGCCGGCCTGGCTGAGCCCGCGCCAAGGTTTCGGCCTTCGGTGAAGCGGCGAATGGCCTATAAGCTTTCCCTTTTGGACGAGCCCGGGAGAAAAGCGGCTCTTGCCGCGCGCCACTCTGTGGAAAAAACCAAGGCGCTCACGGACCCCACGGCCATCGATGCCTTGCTAGATTATTGGCTTTATGAAAACTATCGCGCCCGGACGGCGCTAAGCCCCGAGCAGACAGATGTTATGGAGGCCACCTTCACTCAGGCCGCCACATTAAAGAGTGAATCCCGCTTTAAGAACACGTCGAGTGAGCAGGTGCGGGAAAAATTTGGGCTAAAGCCCCCCTTCCTTGGTCATCCCCCGAGCTGGATTGAGCTCGGCCTTGGCGGGAGTCGCCAGGGGCCGGTCGGTGGCCTGAAGTACCGCAATGGCGCCCATCCCCTGTGGTCCGATGATTCCGCCTATGACGGAGCGGCGGCGATTGAATTTTTGGGTGCCGAAATCCAGTGGCGCGAGGGCGAAAGGACCCGTTGGTCCTTGCTGCTGATCGATGTGAAGGCCTTAAATGAGTTTTCCGTTTGGGAAAAGCAGCCGTCATGGACCTTTGCCAGTTGCCAAGAGCTGTTCGTTCATACTGATAAAGCCGAAGCCAGCGAGGGTCTTCGCCCGGAGCCGCCCAGGCGAGGCTTACGGAGAATAAAACCTTAAGCAGCACCGAGCGAGCATTTCTGGGTCAGCTCAGGATCGGACAAAATAGCTTTAAACGCCTCGACCACTGCTTTTTCCGGATTGATCTCGGCTGGGGTGTAAACTTGCGCAAAATCCGAGCGGAGCTTTTCACTAAACCGTGGCTGCACGGACGCGGGACAGCCGAGCGTGGTCGCAAACGCTGCCAGGTATTCACCGCCCCCCTTGGCCATATCCGTTTTTAGTTCAAAGTGATTCTGAGTGGCAAAGTAGAGGCTCTCTTTTTCCTTTTGCACGAGCTTGTGCCGCGTGCAGTTGGACGTTCCAAAGGTCATGCCGATCGTCACCACGGGAAACAACATGCCATTGGTGGTGGCCCTTAATGCCGACGACAAGAGGGAGTTTTCTTTAAAAATGTACCAACCGGGTCCGCAGCCGGAACTGCCGTCTGCTCCGAAGGAGGTTGCAGGGACTAAAACCATGAACAGAAATAGAAATCGTAGTCTCATTTTTGGAGTCCTCCCGTTTGGACCATGGTCGCTTAATGACTCAAAGTTGAGAAGGAGTTTCTCTCTCCCCTCGGGCGTCGGACCAGGCCGAGTCACTGCCTAGGTGAATTCGCCGCGAGCTCTCGATTGCCCGATGTTTGCTGTTGGCACGGGGTGCCAACAGCAAACATCGGGCAATCGCGGGACTCCCCTAGTATGCCGGCCGCACTAGATGGGCGGCCGGCAGGCCGCACTAGATGGGCGGCCGGCAGGCCGCCAGCCACTCATGATGTGCATCATAATTCTGGCCGGCGAAGGGCCCTTGGATTCGTCCATTGTTCAAAAAGCGACTGATTCCTAGACAGCCCCGGACTTCCCTTTAGTCCAGGTCGAATACCGCCGATGAGTCGTTAATGATCACGTTTACTTAAGCGGAGAAGATGAATGTCACTGGCGCGGAAGGCAGCGGTCTTTGGGAGCCCCTCGTTAGAGGAACTTAGAGCTCAGATTGACCAAGTGGATGCGGAGCTGGTGGCGCTGCTCGAAAAGCGGGCGGGGCTCGTCTTCGCGGTAGGCGACTTTAAGCGCCAAAGAGATCTGCCCGTTCACGATCCGGAACGCGAAGTTAAAATCAAAAGCAAAGTGCAAAAGCTGACGAGTCCCGAAGGCCCACTGACTCCCGTCGAGATGAGCTCGTGCTTTATGACTCTTGTTGAACGCTTTCGAACGCTCGAATCAGCCCATGTCCACATGGAGCGGGCCGTTGAGCTGTTGCCGAAAAGCGGATTGGACTTTTCAAAAGTTCATCACTTGGTGCTCTGGGGTTTTGGCCTGCTCGGATCCAGTTTCTATTTGGCTTTGAATGAGAGATTGCCCCATTGGAAATTTTCAGTCGTCGATCCTGAAATCGACCGCGCGTCATTTTTAAAGTGGCGTAAAGAGCGCCAGCTCACCAACATTGTCCTCGGGGACGAGGGTTGTCTGGCGGAAGCCGACATGGTTGTTCTCGGCGCGCCGGTGGAGATAAACAATCGTCATTTGGCGGATGCCGAATTCCCCGAAGGCGCCCTGGTTTTCGATCTTGGCAGCACCAAGCAAGCGACCGAGGGGCAGTTTCTTGAAAGACAGAGGAAGGTCGGGACCTCATTTACCTTTATCGGTGGCCATCCCTTGGCCGGGAAAGAATTGGCCGGATTCCAGAATGGCGATCCGCTGTTGTTCCACAATAAAGTCTTTTGCTGGGTGGCGCCACCAGGTCAAAATGTTAACGAATTTCTGCGGGCAACGTTTGATATCTTGGCCCTTCACTTGGGTGCCAGACCCCTTTGGGTTTCAGCGGCGGCTCATGACCAGGCCCTTGCTTGGACCAGTCATTTGCCCCAGCTGCTC
>JAPKGD010000392.1 GCA_026648125.1 Bdellovibrionales bacterium
GATCGGATAAATAAACCGCTCACACCCTCACCAATGTGTTTACGCAAACGATAGGTCGCGCCCCAGCGAGAGATGCCGAAATACGAATTTAGGCTATTGCGAAGATCGATCAGGGCATCGTTTTCAAGAGCATAGGGCGACTTCTTCCACTGATGAACAAGACTTACCATCTTGCCGGCGGTTCGAGTTCGAATCTGCCGACGATAAGGCTTGTGAATGTAACCGATAAAATCAATCCCCTGATAAACTGGGGCGATTCGCTTTTTATACGGGTGAAGCTCCAGTGCTAATTTCGACTTCAAAAATTCCTGGATGGCGTCAAAGTGGTTATTTAATTCCCCCGGGGATTCGCCCAAGATCACCCAGTCATCCACATAGCGATAGTAGTATTTTACGCGCAACGTGTGTTTGACGAACTGATCCACCACGTCTAGGTAAACATTGGCAAAAAACTGGCTCGTGAGGTTGCCGATTGGGAGGCCCTTGTTGCGGTCCGCATTCAAAAGGCTTTTATGCCTTGGCACTCGGGCAAAAGCGTTTGGCTTGGATTTCATGATGCAGTTTTCACGCGGGTCGTGAAAGACAACCTGCCTGGTTAAATCCATCAACCATGGCTCAACGATGCGCGGCTCAAGCTGTGAAAACAAAATCGCCTTGTCGATGCTGACAAAAAAATTGCGAACGTCGCCTTGCAAGTAATAGCTGTGTCTTTGCCAGTTGCGCGTGATCGACCGCATGCCAGACCAGAGCCGATTTGAACCATCCAAAGCACCGCGCCCAGGGATACAGGCAAAGGTATTGCGAATAAACCGAGGGTAAAATCTTGGTGCCAGCCGGTTGTAGATTATGTGGTGAACGATGCGGTCGCGAAAGGTGCCGGCCCAAATCTCTCTGACCTTCGGTTGCTCGACGACAAAGGCGATGCTCCGGCCAATTTTATAATGGCTGCCGATCAAAGCTTGGTACAGATCAACGAGATTGCGCTCAAGCTCAAATTCAAAAGCCACGGCGTGAATCGTGTTTCGTTTGTTATTGCGACAGTCAAAATAGGCGTCAACGACCTCTTCAAAGGTCAATTCCACGAAGCATCCCTGGCAGAAAAAGCGGGTCTTGCGCGGTTCCATCGCCGGACACATCGGACGTAGTTATTATTCGTCTTATTGTTGTTATTCGCGTACCCGTTGTTGAAGTTGAAGTTCCAAGCATTGGTATTATTGTTCTCCGTGCTGGACCAGTAGTTCGACGAGTACACACGGTGCGATGGGTTTCTTTTTGCACGGCCGCCCGATTGCTCAAGCGCCGAGCCCCCGATTCAAGACTTTTGGTCAAACGGGGATATGAGTTGAACACATGATCCAACTGAACCCATCCCGAGATGAAATCGCTCCCTAAAAAACACCTTGGCATTTTTTATTCCCGCTACCGCGCAAAGACCCGGAGCTTAAACTAGCTTGGCCGCGGATTTTTTCCAACCCTCGGTTTGGCGCGCCAGGGATTCGGTGATCTCGGCAAGCCCCGCGTAGTGCTTTCGGGCGAGAATCTTTAGGTCGTGGCAAAGGCGAATCAATAACTCGATCACCAATACACGTTCTAAGATTTCAGCCAAGACCGCAGCCTTGTCCTTTTGGCTGTTGGCCCGATAAACCAAGACCAGCACGTCAATGACTTCGTCGCGCAGCCGCTGGCCCACGGTGAACTTGTATTCGCGAGGAAATTCCTTGGTCACTCGCACAACCTGGCCAAGAAGCTCATACCCGGTCTTATAGATAGGTAAATGCTGATAACGCGCCATAGTGAACCTCAAAAAAATATAAAATCGACCCGCCTACGGCGGGTTTGGAAAATAATCAAATGATCAAATCATCAATGATCGACACTGCGTGTCGATCAGAATCTCCGGACACAGCGGACGTAGGCATTACTCGTCTTAAGGTTGCCATTCGCGTACCCGAGGTGGAAGGCGAAGACCCAAGCATTGGTATTAATGTACTCCGTGCTGGACCAGTAGACCGACGAGTACACAAATCCACCAATTGACGCACTGTTTCTGTAGAGAAATGCGAGTTCTTCTTTCGATGGCAGGTACCAGTCGGTGTAGCCCGCGTAATTCATGTTCTCGCAGAATTTGGCAGCGTCGGTGTCAGTGTAGCTCGCGGCCAGCGTTGCCGATTGAGTGGCGCCATATTCGAAGTCGTCAGTGGCAATCGCGTTGATGTTGTAAGCCGTGGTGCCGGAATTATTCGCCCATTTTTTCATGACTGTATCTGTCCCACCGGCGCAGGTCGGCGTGCCAGAATCAGTACAGCCACCCGGAGTAGTGAAGTATTGCTTACCTTTGTACGTGCCAACGTAAAGCTGCTTCATGCCGCCTGTGCCGTCGGCCGTCCAGCATTCCTCACCTACGGTGCATTCTTCGGTTTGGTTGGCGAGCATCCACATGGTACCCATTTTTGTCAGCGTCACCGATTGCAGGTTTTTGCCTTGCATTTCGATCGTTGTGACACCACCTGGGAACTTGTCACTGCCGTTTGGCGTGATTGTAAGATTCTTCGCCACTTGCCTGTTTACGCTCACACTAAACCCATCGTTTACTCCAATTCCAGTTAGTGACGGCAGGTTGATCACGCCATTGGCGTTATTGGTGTAGTAATAGATCTTGCCATTATCAGAGCCTGTGATCGTGTGCGGAGTACTTGACACATTGACTGCGCCACCAAAGCCCAACACCGAAAGCCAGCGCGCGCCATCGTACCACTTGAGGTTATTCGAGTCCCCTGAGTCGACGGCAATGTCGCCTGTGCCCGGAGTGCCCGGAAGTGCCGATGCCGTGACCCTCATCGGGCCGTTGACGTGCAGCAGCCGAGAGGGGCTCGTCGTGCCAATGC
>JAPKGD010000393.1 GCA_026648125.1 Bdellovibrionales bacterium
GAACCAAAGTAAAGGGTCTTTCTTTATAATTTGGTCCGCTCTATGCTTGTAAAGGGAGACGCTGTCCAATTCAGGAATCTATTGGTTCAGGATGACAATTAACACTTGCCTCTTGAGAAGGATCTTTTGAGGATGCCAACCAAGCAAAATTTTACGGCCTTAATCATAATCACACTGTCCTTTTTAACCATGCCATCGTGGGGAGATGAAAATATCGAGCCCACTCTGATTCCCGAAGGAAAAGTCAAAATGGAGACCTCTTGGCGAGTCTGCAAGGTCGATCTCGATTGCACCTGGGTGCACTACGGTTGCGGGGGCACAGCCGCGGTAAATCGTATACACCTTGAGAAAGCCACCGAGAAGGCCTACCGGGAAGGTGGCGATCCTCGTGCCATGAGCTGCGCCATCCCCTCACTTGATCCTAAAATTGGCGCCGCTGAGGTCTTGTGCCGAGATAGCCTTTGTGGGGTTTACTCGTTTCCCCGATGTAAGGACGCCGAGTGCAACGCTAAATTTTCCCAGTGCAAAATAAATAGAAAATATTTTCTTGATCCAAAAAATAGGGAGTCCTACGGGGCTTCCCAATCCGTGGTCTGGGGCCCATCCCAGAAATCCTGCATTGCTCGCTGCAAACGAGAGGTGGAAGCCGTGAGTAAACGAATTAGCCATCCCAACCAGGGTCTTTACGAGTTTGAGTGCTCTCTCGACGGCAAAATCGTTCATCAAGATCAAATTAAGGGAATGGCCATGAGCCAAGGCTTTTAGGGAAATTTCGCCGTTGAGCTGAGCCGTCTTTACTACAATCGAGCTGGCGCAAACTTGGCTTTAAACACCTCATCGACCCTTAAAATCATTTGACATTATGCGCCACGTCCAGGTACACAGGCGGCTGTCTTAAGAGAATCTGGGTTGTTCTAAGTTCTCTTTTCTTAATGAGACTTACAGCAAAAGGAACTTCCCCATGCAAACCTTCGAAGAATCATCTTTATCCCCAATACTTGCACAAGGCCTCAAAAGGATTGGTTTTTTAAATCCAACTCCGATTCAAAAAAAGGCTATCCCTTCACTCCTTGAAGGCCGCGATCTCATGGCCTGCGCCCAAACTGGTTCGGGCAAGACCGGCGCGTACATGATTCCCATGATTGCAAAGCTACTCGCAAATCCCAATTCTCAAGGGCTTGTGCTTGCGCCGACTCGTGAACTTGCTCAACAGATATCCGATTTTTTACAGTCGTTGATTCCTGATTCCCGTCAATTGCACACGGTTCGCCTTATAGGCGGACAGGACATCCGCAAACAATTCAAGTCATTACAAAGAAAACCGCGAGTGATTGTTGCAACCCCCGGAAGACTGATTGACCACCTCAAACGAAATACCTTGCAGATCCACAAAGTCGATCAACTGGTGTTGGATGAAGGCGATCGAATGATCGATATGGGCTTTGCGCCTCAGCTTGAGCAAATTCTTAAGTATCTATCTGGACAGCGGCAAACGTCCTTTTTCACCGCAACACTCGACAACAAGGTAAAGAGCCTTGCTCAGAAATACCTGAACAATCCGATTTCACTTTTGCTCGACGAAGCCAAGCCCGTATCAAAAATTAAGCAATCTGTGGTCAAAGTTGATATGGCCAAGAAAGATGAGTGCATCGTTGACGAACTCAATCGGCGCCAAGGGTCAGTCATTGTATTTGTGAAGACAAAGCACCGTACGGATCGCTTGAGAAAGCATCTGGTTGATTATGGTTTCAAGGCAGATTTGATCCATGGCGGACGCTCGCAAGGACAGCGCAATCAGGCGCTAAAGGCCTTTAAAAACGGTCTTACGCGCATTCTTTGTGCGACAGACGTGGCGGCTCGGGGGATTGACGTTCCTCATGTGGAGCACGTAATTAACTTTGATCTACCAATGCAGGACGAGGATTACGTACATCGCGTGGGTCGCACAGCCCGAAACGGTGCAGAGGGCGAGGCAGTAAGCTTTGTCACCTCCCATGAGTATCGCGACTGGAATCGATTGGTTAAAAAGTACAACATCCCCAATGCGATGATTGATGTCCCTCAAGCAAAAAGGCCGCACGGAAAGCCGCAAAAATCAGGGCAAGCCCATGGGCAAGGTCAGGGAAAAAAGTCCTTCCGCTTTAAACCAAAGCGCAATGGCTTTGGCGGCAAGCCAAATTCGCAAAATAATCGCTCTAACCGTTCCCCGGGCGGACGCTAATCGTTTGTCCACAATGAAGCTGATCGGCACCTAAATTCAGGGCATTTTTGGGAATATTTATTGCTTATTGGCCAGGGACTGTAACAGGTCGTGAGGTAGCAGTTATGGCAGTAATTTCGCAGGCCCTTTTTCGGCAGTCCGTATTAATTTTGTTCACCACCTTACTTTTGGTCTCGCTCGCAGAAACCGCCCATGCAAACGATTGCGAGTATTTTACCCGTGGACTGGTGACCTTTGATGCTCCTCCCCGTCAGCATGAGAAAATTGAGAGCTTCTTTGCTGCGGTAAATGAGCGAAGCAACCCACTGAGCTTGCCCGGCGACCTGACCGATAAAACCTATTTGGACCTAAAGAGACATGCTCAGGCGTTGGGCGCAACCGACGCGGAGACTGTGGCATTGGGAGCACTTCTTGCGGAACTGAGCCCCGACTCGCGGACCAAAATGAATTATACTATGCATAATTCCTCAGAAGCTGAAAAGAGAACTATCACCCAGTTGTTTTTAAATTCTTTAAACCGGATTAAAAAAACTCAAACAGTTAAGGATGGAGACAAGCCGGTCTTTTTGCCAGCTCTGTTCATGAACCTCATATCCGACGGCGGCGTCATCGGTGCGGGTTTAATCTGGCTTGGAAGCCGCATTTTTGCGACCGACGTAGACG
>JAPKGD010000394.1 GCA_026648125.1 Bdellovibrionales bacterium
AGTGCCTTCAAAATTCCTCCTGGCATGGAGGAGCGGGTGGCCTTTTGGAAGGACATCTACATCAAATACACGACCGATCAGGGCCTTCTTCATGACTCACGATACTTGCACCTGATCTATGAAACCGTTGATTTTACCGATTTGAACCAAAATGAGTCTCTTAACCCCAGAGAAAAAGAGAAGGCTCGACGTCAGCGGGTAAAGCAAGCCAAAAAGGATATTGAAGAGCGTTTGAAGAGGCTGCAAGGTTTAGAGTCTGCGGAAGGCCTCCAAGGAGAAGATCTTCGATACTGGAACCTATTTGCGAACATCTCTGAGCCAAAGAAGTTTATTGAAGCCTCTCGCAAGGGCCGACTTCGCTTTCAGTTGGGGCAGCGGGATCGATTCATAGAGGGGATTTATCAATCCGGCCGACATATTCGAGAAATGGAAGAAATCTTTCGTCGAGAAGGATTACCTGTTGAGCTGACCCGACTCCCGTTTGTTGAGAGTTCGTTTAACTTAAAGGCGCGCTCAAAAGTTGGAGCGAGTGGAATTTGGCAGTTTATGCGCTCCACAGCTCGCTCCTATATGCGTATGGACTCTTCTGTTGATGAAAGAAATGATCCGTTACGGAGCACCGTCGCCGCAGCGAGGAAGCTCAAAAATAATTATCAGATGCTGGGCTCATGGCCCTTGGCTGTAACTGGCTATAATCATGGACCCTCAGGTGTGCAAAGATTGGTGCGAAAGTATAAAACCGATAATCTTGCGGAACTTACAGATGTTCGACGTGGGAGATTTGGATTTGCGTCGGCAAATTTCTACGCAAGTTTTTTGGCGGCACTCCAAGTGGAAAGTGAGGCCGAAGTTCATTTCGGTCCCTTAAAAAGAATGGCTGAGCTTCGCGGGGCAGAAGTTCGACTCACCCGGCCCTGTAAGATCAGTCAGCTCATCCAATGGTTTAATGGGGATTTGGAGCAAGCCAAGATGTTCAATCCTCATGTGCGCAGTCATCATTGGCCCAAAGGTGTCATTCAAGCTAAAAACTTCATTCGCGTTCCCTTAGCCATGCAGGCTCAGGTGGAAAAGGAGGTCTCTGAGCTTCCGAAGGTTGCAGAGCGGGAAGGCTCAGAAACTTCTGAGGAATACCAAATTCAGGATGGTGAAACGATTGGTGAAATCGCCGCCCGGTTCAATGTGTCACCGAAGCTATTGATGGAACTCAACGGAATCGACGATGCGAGACGAGTGCGTGCGGGCCAAAGGCTGGTTATACCCGGTGACTCCAGTTCGAAAGAGCCTAAGGGCTCACAAAGCGCCAAAAATTAATTGATACTCTGAATTTGGGCGACGTAAGGCAGATTTCGATAATAGCCCTGATAATCGAGACCGTAGCCCACGACAAAGTCATTAGGAATTTCAAAACCGACATGATCTAAGGGGCACTCGACCTTGAGAGCGTGGGGTTTGAGGAGAAGTGCCGCTGTTGTGATGGATTTGGGCTTTCTCGCTTCCACATGTGCCTTGAGAAAATTCATGGTCAGCCCTGTATCAACGATGTCTTCAATCAAAATCACATGACGGTCGCGAACTGGTGAGTTGAGATCCAAGGTCAGTCGAACTTCGCCAGTGGAACGTAAACCGCCATGATAGCTTGAGAGACCGCAAAATTCACAGGCAATGTCGATGTCCATTTCGCGGATTAAATCCGCATAAAACATGAACGATCCCTTAAGAACACAAACTGCCACAACGTCCTTGCCACGAAATCGATCACTCAGTGCTGCACCAATGCTGCGGACCTTTTCCTGAATCTGCTTTTCGGTCAAAAAGGTCGTCAGTTTAATGCTGCCAGCATGCTCCATGGCCTATCTCCTCGGGTTTGCGAGATCTTGCCACCACCAGGCTCTTTATTCAAGCCTGGGCGTGATGTTCCTGATGAGATCCAATTCTAACACTCAGTTCGGGGTCAAAATGAAGCCTGCACCGGGCCTCGTAGGCGTCATTTGAGCCCACAAGGATATCCTCGGTCGCCGCCACGAGTCGCTGCGTCCGTGTGGCGGGTTCTCCGCAGACCATGCAGATGGCATATTGCTTGTTTACGACTTCAGCTATGGCCAAAAGATTGGGCATGGGACCAAAGGGGCGGCCGCGCCAGTCGGTATCAAGACCGGCAATGACCACGCGCTTTCCTGCATCCGCAAGTGTGGATACCACATCGACCAACTCTGGACCCAGAAACTGGCCTTCGTCAATCCCAACCACTTGAGTATGTCGTTCAACCAGGGCGAGCAGCTCGTGGGCAGACTCAACAGGAGTAGCCTTAAGTTGCTTCTGACTGTGAGAGGCCACATGGTCTACGCTATACCGAGCATCAATTTGTGGTTTAAAGACCTGACAGCTTTGTTTGGCGTATTCCGCTCGATGCATCTGTTTAATCAACTCTTCCGTTTTGCCACTAAACATGCAGCCTACAATGACTTCCACCCATCCCGGACGAAAGCGATTTTTGCCAAAATTATTAAGCACAATTATCCCCCTCGAAATTGCAGATTTTGACTGTAGCAAATATGACCGAGCTGACAAGCCTGCCCCTTGAGATTCTTGTATGGCCTTGGACGCCATGTTAAAGACTCCCATTGCTTAAATTTTAACCATTTTGGCTGGGAGGCTTAAAATGACTAAGAAAAAGACGAAATCCAAAAAGACAAAGGGATCAGCAAAAAAGGTAGCTGCGAAAAAAATGGCTTCGAAGAAGACGATGAATAAGAAAAGTGCTACGAAAAAAGTCGCTACAAAGAAGGTCGCGACAAAGAAAGCGGCCACAAAAAAAGCAAGCGCTAAGAAGGCCACAAAAAAGAGTGGTGCGAAGCTCGCCTCACAAGTGAAAACGCAAAAGG
>JAPKGD010000395.1 GCA_026648125.1 Bdellovibrionales bacterium
CTCACCTGATCCGGCAGCTCCGCCAAAGTGGCTTCCCACTCTTCACAAAGATCCGCCAGAAAGCCATTCCCCTTAGGACTCCCTTCCGACAACTCTTCGTCACCCCGGTCTCCATAAAAGCCAATGGCTGAGGCCCCAATATAGGCGCGAAGCTGAGCATTGTTCTGCTTTAATGAGGTGATCACAGATTTACTCAATTCAATTCGAGAATTTCTAAGAGCGTCCTTTCGTGACCTGGTCCACCGACCATCGGCAATCGATTCCCCTGCTAGGTTGACGACGGCATCAACACCACCCCACACCTCGGACGAAATTTTCCCCGGATCGAGAGGATAAAGCTTTGCCGGATAAGGAAGTGTCAATCGCGCCTTCTCGACGTTTCTAACCAAGGCGACGACTTCCATCCCCTCTTCCACCAAACGGCGCCCCAAGGACCGACCAACCAAGCCCGTGGCTCCCAAAATCAGGATTCGCATCATTGCCTCCCAGAAAACTTAAGAGTTTAGACGCTCTATATGGGAGCATGCAATGATCAAGAAGGAGCAACTGAAGTCTCACGGAAATCACCATGAAATCGATGAATCCCGTGTTAATTCGATTTTGAAACTGAAAGCGTGAAAGCGATTAAGAGTATTGAGCCACCGCAAATGACTGACGATCGATGGCTGGAGCGAGTTCGAGCTTCAAAGTGCCACTCAAAATTTCTTGAATGTCGATCCCAAGCACCTTCAACACACGCAGCAAATCACCCGCCTTGAGTTCTGATCGGCCCCTAAAAAAGCGGTTCAAAGCAATGCGAGAGATCCCGCACTCTTTGGCCAGTCGAACTTGAGAAATTCCTCGCAAGTTCGCCAAGAGTGACAACTGCTGTCCGAGTATTTTTTTCTGCTCAACCGAGGTCATATCCCCTCCGCCTCTCATTGTTTTTTGGTGTCACTTTGTGACTGGAAGGGAAAATTGCAACCTGTATACCATGTTGAACTGGTGAAGAGTTGGCACCGAAACCCTAGATTAAATCGATCCTATGCGATTGACCTAATGCGTCATTTATTTGCTCAAGGAACTCTGGGGACAAAGAGACCCCTCTAGGTTCCAAAAGATCCAAATCCACCGTTCGATTCAGTTCCTTGAGCCGAACCGAAAACGAAAGTGGCGTATCCCCCTGAAACTTATCGACCACCTTCTTAATTTCAGACAAACGAGGGGTCATTTCCGAGTCGAGTTTCACAACTATTCTCTTTGATCTCTTCATCACTTCATCCACCCGCTTTGCGGAGTCGAGAAGGATTTTTCCATTCCCCTCTTCTTTTTCTAAAGTTCCAGAGATTAAAAGGGGAGCTTCTGCTTTCAATGTCATCTCGGTTTCTTCATAAGACTTGGGAAAAATCACCAACTCGATCCTTCCCGAAAGATCTTCAAGCGAAGCAAAGGCCATTCTTGTGCCCTTTTTGGTAATGATCTCTCTCAACCCTGTGATCAAACCAACAATTTGCACTTTGCTTTTCGGTTCGAGATCGTTCAGTCCCGCAACGGTCAGATTTGTCCACCCCTTGGTTAACCCTTCTATACCTTTGAGCGGGTGATCACTCAAAAAGAAGCCGAGCACTTCCTTCTCCAACGCTAATTTCTGTGCCCGAGGAAATTCTTGTTTTCTATCTAGCGTAACCCGCTCAGCCTGATCATCTCCTCCAAGCACGGCAAACAATGAAGACTGCCCAAGCTCATCTTCTTTTCGCTTTCGTTCGGCCGCCTCCATAAACTTCTGATATCCGGTCAAGAGCTCATGTCGATTATAACCAAACCCCTCAAGGGCTCCCGCCTTAATTAGACATTCAATGGTCTTTTTATTGACCCGACGCGAATCAATTGAAGAGAAAAACTCCTCGAGTGTGGAGAATTTCTTTCCAGGAAGATTCTGCCGAGCTTCGACAATGGATTGAACAGCCCCCTCACCCACTCCTTTAATAGCGCCCAGAGAGAAGAATATGCGACCCCCTTCCACCGTAAACTTGTAATCCGAGTGACTCACATGAGGAGGCAATACTTCAATTTGATGGGCTTGAGCTTCTTTGACATACTTTACGACTTTATCCGTATCACTTGTTTCCGTACTTAACAGCGCGGCATAAAATTCCACCGGATAATAGTTTTTAAGCCATGCCGTATATGCCGCGACAACACAATAGGCCGCCGCATGAGATTTGTTAAAACCGTATTTGGCAAATTCTGCCATTCGATCAAACAACGCTCCCGCGCGATCGAGATCGTAATTATTAGCTTTCGCACCCTCTAGAAATCGGGATTTCTGTTTGGCCATCTCCTCTGGGATTTTCTTTCCCATCGCCCGTCGCAACAAATCGGCTTCACCCAAGGAGTAATTCGCAATCTTCGCGGCAACCAGCTGAACTTGCTCCTGGTATACAATGACGCCGAAGGTTTCTTTCAAGATTGGCTCTAACTCAGGAAAATCATAATCCGGCTTTACCTGCCCGTGCTTTCTCTCAAGATACGTCGAGTGGTCGACCACGTGGGAGGTCACACAGGGCAATCCGCTGCCGCACCTCGTGCAGATCACCGTGGGCTTTGAGTCGCTCACGCAGGACGAGCTCGACGACAAGGACCTCAACGACTACCCGCTGACAGAGTATCCGCTCGGGCCCGACGTGCCGCGGTCCGATCGCTACGCCGTGACCGTTCGCCTGCCGGGCGCGGACGAGACCTTCTCGGCCCGGCTCTACAAGCTGAGCGACGAGGTCAAGGAGGTGTACGAGCTGCCCGGTACAGCGGCGGGCGGCGGAACGGCAAGTCCGGGGGGCGGGCGATGAAGCGCGGGTTCATCCTCGCCGTGGTCCTGGTGATCGTCGGGCTTCTCGCCCTG
>JAPKGD010000396.1 GCA_026648125.1 Bdellovibrionales bacterium
TGATTACTCATGATCCAGACGATCTCAAAAGCCTTGCCGATCAAACCATTAAAATCTCTTTTGGCCGCATTTAGGTACCTAAATGTGTAAAAAAAGAGGCAAGGGGTTGCCTTGCCTCTTTAGGAATCGATTTTGTAAATCGATTAGAATGTGAAACGACCGCCAACTTGAATGTTGAGGTCAGTGACATCATCCGAACCAGCAAACTTCTCGGAGAGAAGGCTGGAGTAGGCGATTTCACCCAACACAGTTGTTGTCTCATTGACATCAAATGTGGGGTAAACCTTGAGTTGCCACAAGTTTCCACCGGCCGTCGTTGTGGTCGTACCACTCGTTTCACTCTCAAGAGTGTTGTACGCAATCCATGAAACCGAAGTTCCAACGAGGCCCTTTTCAAAGGGATGCTCGTAGAATGCTGTTAGGGCAGTTTCATTAAAACCTGTCTGATTGGAGGTCGTATTAGCGGGCTTAGTTTTAACTTTGCGATCGCCAAGGTCCATTTCCGTCGAAAGATTAGCACCGACAACGCCTTTGCCCATCATCCACTGATAACCAATGTAGGGAGTGAGGCCCATACCACCGGTCATTGCCGTGTTCTCATTCTTAGCCGTGTCTTCTTCGCGCTCGCCAAGGCTTGCATTGAGGTTGGCACCAAAGTGCATGCTGCCGCCATCCATCCACGCGTACTGTCCGCGCATATAGATATTGAGGTCAGTTAAGCCTTTTTCGTCGGTGCTTGTGCCGCCGCCAGCAGGCTCAGTAGAACCGGTTTGGTAACCAATCTTAGCTCCCGCAGAAAGCATTTCATTCAATCCGTATTCGTACTTTAGGTTGAGAGTTTGCTGGGTTTCAGTTTGAGTTCCAGCAGTCGCCTTGATCTTAGTGGAACCGTAAGTCAGCTCAGGAGTAACCTGCTGCTTTTCCATTTCGGTTTGGTAGAAGAACTGGGACTTTACAGGCGTACCGGCAAAAGCGGCGCCAGCAAAACCCAACGTAGCAATTACGATGGCCTTTTTCATGTGCTGTCTCCTTAAAAGATCAGTGTTGTTTGTTCAAAGTGAACGCTAAATAGGTTAAGTAAGGTTTTTGAGAGGTTCAAACAAAATCGGTGGAAGATTAGAGGCGACGCGGCCACACCTTTTGTTTCTTCTCCAGAGTTATAAAACTGGCTTTGGCGGCGATGTCCGTGCACGTCTCCAATTGCTCGACGCTCATACCAAGTCGTTCAGATAAAATCCGGTACTCGTTGTTAAGATCGATATTGAAGATGCCTGGATCGTCACTGTTAACTGTGGTCTTAATTCCTGCTTCAAAGAGCCTGCGAAAAGGGTGCTCTTTGAGCACAGGGATGGCCTGAGTGAGATAGTTGCTTGTAGGACACAGTTCGAGAACAATCCCCTTTGCGCGAACGAACTCCATAATTGATGCATCTCTATAGATCTGTACGCCATGCCCGATTCGAGTGGCACCCAGATAATCAATGGCCTCTTTGACGTAGCGAGGGGCATTCGCCACGGGCGCCTCTCCACTATGGACGGTGATTCCAAGTCCGGCCTCTTTTGCGCGTAAGAAAAACGGCGCAAAGGGTTTAGAGTCAAATCCCACTTCATTGTCAGCCAGGTCGAGCCCCACAAACGAGGCCCGATTTTCAATGGCAAAGTTGGTCACGGCCTCAGCTTCTTCTACGGGCAGAATACGCTGAATGATGCAAATAAGGCCGACGGCCATTGGAAATTCAGCCTCCGCCTTTGTCACTCCGCGCAAAATGGCGCGATGAATGTGCTCAAAGCTCAGGTGTTCATGGCCCATCCGAACAAAAGTCGGAGCATAGCGCAATTCGAGGATGCGGATATTATCAATCTTGAAGGCATCTTCGCAGGCCTCAAAAGTGAGTCTCTCAATAAGTTCCTCGCTGGCCCAGAGTTTCTGAGTATCCAAGAATTTATTGAGAACCGAACCTAAGTCATTCATGGGCTCTGTGATCAAAAAGCGATCGCGAAAAGCCTGTTCATCAGGAAGCGAAATGCCAAACTGAGGTGCGAGCTCGTAGATGGTGGATGGTCGTACACAAAGTTCAAGGTGGCGATGGAGCTCAACTTTTGGCAGTCGCTGAATATTCATTCACAGATATTGACGCATTACTCAAATCAAGTCAAAACCGGGTCCATCCAAGGAGATCTTATGTCCACTGAAGCCCTCCCTCTCAAGCTCAAATCCCCACTGGCTGGAAACCCCACAGGGGGGCCAAAGTACGAGGTGGATATGACTCGTCCCAATGGACGTAGAGTGAAGTTGGCAGATCCGAGAGCCACACGGGCTATGGTCGCCCTCATGGATATGCAAGCCCAAATGGGCGGAGCGGCGAGCCACTGGGGCGGACCTTCAGCCTTTGCCGAACTGATGTCGGCCTTACATGGGATCATTTTTGACGAAGCCGCCTCACTCAATAAGCCGTGGCACGAGATGTTTCACTTTGTGAACGATGCTGGGCACTGTGAGAATGGTCTTTATGCTCTCAAAGCCAATTACTCATGGGCTGGAGTTGCTCTCTCAACACTTAAGAAGTTTCGCGCCATTGATGGTTTTTTAACTGGTCACGGAGAAGCGCATCTCTTTCCGGAGGGCGTGTTTGTATCTAACGGTCCTCTGGGATCGGGTTTGCCCCAGGCACAAGGTTTGGCCTTGGCGGATGGCATGGCTAAGCGCAGTCGAACGACGATTTGTGCCATTTCTGATGGCGGTTGTATGGAAGGAGAAGCCCGCGAGGCCCTCGCCGCTATTCCGGGACTTGCGGCAAAGGGAAAGCTCAGCCCTTTTGTGATGATCGTTAGCGACAACAACACCAAGTTAACCGGGCGAATCGACCAAGATTCATTC
>JAPKGD010000397.1 GCA_026648125.1 Bdellovibrionales bacterium
GTATGCCTTACAGTGCTGAGATTAGCCGCACCAATCCGTCGGCCTTCCTATTTCTGATAGACCGCTCCGGTTCGATGGGGGATCCCTTTGGCAGCGGCGACGACAAGAAAAAACGGGAATCATAACGACCGTCTTCAAGCACCTGATAGTGATTATTTGACAACAAAAAGTCTTTTGCCAAATCCATAGGCGCGTTGGTCAAATCGGGACGACCATAATAATAGAAGTTTCCAGTAAGAAGCTGAGTTGCTGGGATGTCGTCTCGAGCTACACCAATAATGGTGGCAACCATATCGTTGAGCGGCGTATTCACAGTTTGATCTCGAGTGGACATGCGCGCGGCCATATCTCGAACTGTTATGTTATAGAAAAAGTTGTCTGCGGTGGCCAAGCGAGCGGCAGCAACTTCCTCATCGATGGAACCGGCGGCCTTAAGGCGATCTGCCATCTCAATAACGATTGGATTGTAAATCGGAGTATTTAATCCTGTGATTCGCTTATATATGAGATGTGCTCGCTTAAGCTCCGGCGTAATCACAAAGCTTGAAAGGTCTTTAGGCAAAGGAATCGCTGGAAGAGGCGTATTACCCGCCCGAGATCCGAGAATTTCCTGAGGCTCAATACCGCGGCAATAAATTGCTACAGCATAAAGAGTTCCCAACCACGACTTCTGCTCGGGGTGAGCAATCGATCTTTTGGGATCCATTGGATCAGGAATAATTCGCGGGAAAAGATTGTAGAAGGGCTCGTTTCCAAGGGCCAAGCGATAGTCTCCCGATGGATCGCTTTCCCAGTTGTTTGGGATCATTGCGCCAGGACGCTCAACATATTTCTGGGGAGTTCCTGCCGCATTGGACATCCAAAGTCGTCCAACATTTCTGTCATTGAGAGTGTAGGTTACTCTTTGTATGGGCTGAAGAGTTCCAAACAGAAGTTTTCCGTCGTCGTCCGGGCTCATATAGGCATTTCCGCCCCCCGACAAACTCACATTGACCACACCGTTCGAAATATATTGTTGGCCCACATAAAAGCGGTTGGTATGAACAGAAACTGCGCCAGTTACGCTCAGCTTAGAAAGAGTCAAGATTCGAGTCGGCTGACTCCAGCCCACGGGCTCTTCTGACAAATTTCGAATATAAATATCAACAGAAAGACCCTTGCTGCCAGAAGTACCACAGGCTAAAACTTTGCTCGCACGGTTAATACTTCGAAGCACAGAGGCCACACGAAGCTTCACTCCTTTGACAGAGCCAAAGTTGGGATCAACTTCGTTCACCACTTCAACATTTGCGGGAATATCAACTTGCAAGTCCAAGGGAGACCCTACACCCGAGGTATCGGGAACGATTCCCGTCGAAGTGTTGTAGTTTTTAAAGAGGTAAAGAGCGACGAGATCGGTTTTGTCACCGCTTCCGTCAATCTCGATAGCCGATGCGGAGATAGCATAAATTAAACCAGAGAAGAGAATCGCACTTGCGCTCTTTCCTATGCTTAACTTTCCGTATCTCATGTATCCTCCCCTACCTTCACGTTCACATTAGGGAATAGCAATAAATAAAGCCGAACCCATATCTGTATCTGCTCGGTCGTCGGCTCGTGATCCCACAAGGACGACAGAGTTATTTAAACTTACTGATTCACCAAAATAGTCTTCGTTACCCTGGTTTGCCGCTCTCGGACGGTATAAAAAGCGGGTCTTATAAGATGATCCATCATGTCGATAGAGTTGGGCTGCACCGCCATTATTGGATCCATTGATATCTTGAGTGGGAGCGCCAACCAGTAAGTCAGATCCATTCATCGCTAATGAAAATCCAAATTGAGCGCCATTCTCTGTTCCAAATAGCGTCTCTTTCTTAACTCCACCTTCAAAGGTGACCACAGCCCCAACTCCGTTGGCACCATTGAGAGCCGCTGGAGCTCCAACTGCAACTCGGCCGCCTGAAATATCAACGTCTGAACCAAAAAGCGACCCAGCACTCAGACCACCAACCAGGGCAGTCTCACTACCACTTCCAACACTATAGGTGTATGCCTTGCCGGCGTCTGGAGCACCAACGACGACTGTGGTTCCATCTGTGGCTACAGCCTCACCAAAGCGTGCTCCCAAAGATTTGTCTGAAGCTGATAATACTCGTACCTCACTAACTGTGCTGCCCGAGACGTTGTAAACAAATACAGCCCCCGCCTTGGCGAATTGAGTCGGATCCCCAAAGTTATAGCCCGGCGAACCAACGATAACTGTGCTTCCAGAAATAGCGACATCAAAACCAAAATCTTGAGTGCCGTTGGAAGTGTTCTGTAAGCTCGGATCAATACCTGCGACTTCATCCCAAGATGTTCCATTAAATCTATAAACCCAAGCGCGACCCTTTAGACCATGAAAGGGAGCCCCTAAAACAATTAAGTTTCCGCTGATTGCTACAGCATCAATTTGGCTATCCGCACCAGCATCTGAGGGAATGAGCTTTTGCTGAAACTTCCAAGTGCCAGCATCATTCTTATAAACAAAGGCGGCTCCTGTATTGGAGGCCTTTTGGTTGTCACTCACCGCGGTCACTACAGCCGTATTGCCCGAGATGGCCACGCGCCCACCAAACTGATCCTGGCGTTCCGCATTTAACTCAGGAAGTACGCTTCCATCTTTGCTAATCAGCTGCTGAGCGGGACAGGCGTCAATGGCATTTAAAGTTACTGTTACGATGTTGGACTGTGCCTCATCTCGGCAAACATCATCGCGCACCTGTAATCTTACTGTGGCAGTCCCCGAAACACATTCCGAGTTATTTCTATTTGAAATTCTCGCCCTCAAAATTCCTGTACTGTTGTTGTAGTTACACTGAACTTGCATGGAGTTATTAAGAGG
>JAPKGD010000398.1 GCA_026648125.1 Bdellovibrionales bacterium
CTTCTCCGGCAATTTTCCCGTCACCCCGTCGAGCAGCGACTCGGTGATGCCGATGATGCCGTTGAGCGGCGTGCGCAATTCATGCGAAGTGTTGGCGAGAAATTCATCTTTGAGTTTATCAACCTTCCGCAAACGGTCGGACACCTGCCGCTCACGCGCGAGCTCTCGCGTTTTGTGACGAAGTTCGAAACGCCGGATTCCGTAAAGCAGACTTAATATGCAAAGACCATAGAATCCGTACGCCCACCAGGTCTTCCACCACGGCGGCGTAATCGTGATTCTCAGCGAAGCGCCTTCTTCGTTCCAAACTCCGTCGTTGTTGGAACCTTTCACGCGCAGCGTATACTCGCCCGGATCGAGATTGGTGAAAGTGACGTCGCGCTTGGTGCCGAGATGAATCCAATTGTCGTTGAAGCCTTCGAGCTTGTAGGCGTATTGATTCTTGAAAGCGCTACGATAGCTCAAGGCCGCAAATTCAAACGCGAGAATGTTGTCTTTGTACGAAAGTGCAAGCTCCGCCTTAACCGAAATGCCCTTTTCGATAATGGCTTCGCCCTGTGCTTCATCAGTATTGTAGCGTTTGAAAGAAGTGAAAACCACCGGCGGAATATAGGGATTATCCTGAAGGCTGTCCGGATGAAAGATATTAAACCCGTTAACGCCACCGAAGAACATCTCGCCAGTTCTGTCGCTCTTGTGATAAGCGCTGCCGCTAAACTCATTGCTCTGCAGTCCATCTCCAATATCATAGTTCTTGAATTGCTTCGTTTGAGGATTGAATCTTGACAAGCCGTTATTGGTGCTGATCCAAAGATTGCCATGATTGTCCTCTAGTATTCCGTAAATGACATCGTCCGGCAATCCGTCTCGTACATTGTACCGCGTAAAAATCTCTTTCTCCCGATCAAACCTGTTAAGGCCTCCGCCCCACGTGCCAATCCAGAGCATGCCAGAGTGATCTTCATGAAATGGCCTGACTCTATTGGAGCTCACACTATTGGGATTGAGGGGGTCGTGTTTATAGCGGGTGAAGGTCCCCTTCGCGCGATCGAACTTATTGAAGCCACCATCGGTACCAATCCAGAGCATGCCGTCGCGATCTTCGTAGATTGACCTGACAATGGTGTCATTCAAGCTATTGAGGTTATTGGGGTCGTATTGATACCGGGTAAAGGTCTCTGTTTCACGATTAAGCATATTGAGACCTCCGACATAAGTGCCAACCCAGAGTGTGCCGGCACGGTCTACAAGAAGTGACCAGACAACATTGTCACTCAGACTATTGCGGTTTTGAGGATCGTGTTTAAAATGGGTAAAGATCTCTTTTTCCGGGTCAAACTTATTGAGTCCGCCGGAATTTGTGCCAATCCAGATCATCCCGGCACGATCTTCGGCGAGCGGCCGGACTCTGTTCTCACTCAAGCTATTGGGGTTCGTCGGGTCATGTTGATAGTGCGTGAATCTTTCCTTCTCCCGGTCAAATCTATTGAGCCCCCAGTCCGTACCGATCCAAAGCGCTCCGCTGCGGTCTTCGTAAAGTGACTTGACTCTATTGTTGCTCAAGCTATTGGGGTTCTCGGGGAGGTGTTGATAATGAGTGAATTTTTCTTTTGTTCGATCAATCTTACTAAGGCCTGCACCATCGACACTAATCCAAAGCACTCCGGTTCGGTCTTCATAAAGCGATCTGATTCTATTGGTACGCAAGCTATTGGGGTTCTTCGGGTCGTACCCATAGCGAGTAAAGATCTGCCTTTCTCGATCAAACCGATTGAGTCCGCCGCCATCTGTGCCAATCCAGAGCATCCCGGCGCGGTCTTCATAGAATGACAAAACCTCATCCTCACTCAGGCTATTGGGATTCTTGGGGTCATGTTGATATCGGGTAAAGGTTTCTTTTTTCCGATCAAACTTGTTGAGACCACCCTGTGTGCCGATCCAAAACATCCCGGCATCGTCTTCATGAATTGACCAAACAAAATTGTCACTCAAACTATTGGGGTTTCCGGGATCATGCTGGTAGCGAGTGAAAATCTGTTTCTCCTGATCAAACTTATTGAGGCCGCCGCCAACTATGCCAATCCATAGAACGCCGGCGCGGTCAACATAGAGTGACCGAATTCTGTTTTCACTCAGGCTGCTCGGGTTCTTGGGATCGTGTTGATAGCAGGTAAAGGTTTCCTTTTCCCGATTGAACTTATTGAGCCCCCGATTTGTGCCGATCCATAGTGCGCCATTGTGATCTTCAGCGAGAGATAAGACAAAAGCGCCACTCAGACTATTGGGGTTCTTGGGGTCGCGTTGATAGCTGATAAATGCCTCTTTTTCCCGATCGAACTTGTTGAGACCCCCATAAGTGCCGATCCAGAGCACTCCGGAGCGATCTTCATAAAGCGACATGATTGTGCCGTTACTCAAACTATGGGGGTTCTCAGCATCGCGTCGGTAGACGGTAAAGTTGTAGCCGTCATATTTATTCAGTCCGCCATCCGTGCCAAACCACATGAATCCTTGATGGTCTTGCAGGATGCAATACACCGAGCTTTGCGAGAGCCCATGCTCCGGTCCGATGTGCTCGAATTTAACCGCCTGGCCATGTGCGTATTGACTGGCCATCAAATTGAGAAACAGAATGATTTGCATTTGCATTTTCATTGCCACAACCCCACTTTCTTCAGCAACGCTTCAAACCTCGAATCACTTCGCAGGCGCTGAAAGCGCGGCTCGATCATGAGAAATCCCAGCCAGCAATTGTGCTCGCAATAAGATTTTTCCAGCCATTCGAATGCTCTATCATCCTCCTCCAGGCCGGCATAGACGAGGGCGACGTCATACGAGGAGACATATTTCTGTTGTGCCAGC
>JAPKGD010000399.1 GCA_026648125.1 Bdellovibrionales bacterium
CTGGCCACATTTAAAAGCCGTATCGCGACACCTTCTGGGAAGCATTCATTGGTCTTCTAAAATGACCAAACGCCTATCGCAACCAACGCCGCTGAAATGTAACACTGATGCCCCGGCCAAGAGTGGTGTTACTTGGTGACCCCACGAGCGTCTGATCGAAATATTCCCCACTGATGGAATAATTATCTTTAGCCAGCCATACCAAAGAGAGTCGTGCCGTCACATAGCGCTGAGGCGCCCCCGCAGACTCAACAGCGCCGCTTGAGCGAATAGGGTCTTCATAGGCCCACGACAGGGCCCCGCCCACCCGCCATTTTTCACTATTTAAGCCCATGCCGGCCGTGACATCCCCTCCCCAACCGGGCGTCAATTCATAGCGGCCCTCTTGATTTGAAAAACTTCTCGGAATTGAACGATGTCCACCAACAATTAGGAAGCCATCGTATCTGGCCACGATCTTAGTTAGAACAGCTCCAATGCCGACGAGGGCCAGCCCGCGCCCCACGCCAGATATGGGTCGTGAAGAGTCTTCGAAAATAGATTTTCCTGTTGGCCACTCGGCCGTTAAATAGGCCCAGCCCCGGGGCTTCCAGGGATTATATTCCCACTCGGGCAAGACCTCATAGGCCAGGGTTGTCCCAATATCCCCAATTCCTGAGAAACTGTCCCCACTCTGCCGCCTTCGCACCACGGATACAGAAGCCCCTGCCTGCCAACGATCAAAAAATACTTGGGCTCCGTCTAGTTTGAATGTTTCTCGCGATTCGAATGACTCACGCTTACGCCAAAGGGAATCAGATCCCACATCGGCGGCCATTTCAGTGAACGTATAGCCAAGCGTACCCTGAGCCCTTTCATCACCAAGAACCATGGCTGGTGCGGCCAAGCCCCCGCCACAACAGGCCGCAGCGAACACCTCGGCCGACTTAAGAATGAGAACCAGGAAAAACCAATTCTTAATAGCGAAGAGCAATAGATGCCCGGTCACGGACTTGCGTTCCCTCTTTAATCAAAAAGCGAATTTCCCACTCCCCTGGCATTGAAAAGAACACCTGCGAAGCGCGGTAATATCCCACATCCAGGCGCTGAACGACAACGGGAGATGAGCCGTGACCCATCCCGGGCATCCACAACATCACCTGCATTTGCCCCTCAAATTCCACCGGACGGACCTGCCCGTCGGCCTCATTAAACGTTCTAAATACAAAGGTGCCGAATTCCCCCTCCGCCGGATAGGACTCCCACTCCAGGCCCACACAGGCCCCACCCGAAAACTTAGCTGCGCATTGAGTCAGTTGGGTACCCTTAGACCCAGTGGTGGGGGCTGCGGCCGTCACATATTCCGGTCGAGCGCAGGCCACAACCAATAGCGAAAGTAAAATCGAAGTAAACTGAGCTCTTTTCATTCTATTTCCTCCTAGTAATATAACATCCCAGTGCGCGACCAAGAGCCACTTTAACCGGTCGGTTTTCAGAAATATCCTTAAGCGCCTCCCGCAAATAAGATTGAGTCGACGACGGCGCATGGGCAGAATCCGTAACACCTCCCCGATAAAGAACTTGTCCCTGAGGCGAAAAAACAAAGGCGTGCGGAGTTTTCAGAGCCTTAAAATCATTGGCTAAATCTTGGGTGCTATCTTCAATCACTGGAAACGGAAGGGCCTTGCCTTCAAAATATTTTTTTGCCTCGTCCTTTGGCTCATTAGCATTGGCATGGATCGCTACATAGGAAAACTCAGGAAAATCTTTAGCCAACTCTTTCAAAATCGGAATGTGGCTATCCGAACAGGGACATCGCGCCGACAGAAAAACCACCACCGTCCCCTTGGCTCCTCCAATTATCTTTTCTTGTCGACTGACGAGCAAATTTTCACCTTCAATAGCGCCTCCCGCTAAACCCGAGAATGAAAGGCCTAAGAGCAATGTAAAAATCTTTGTCGTCATTGAATAAACTTACTTCCAGTGGTTCCAATACCGATATGATCTCTCTCATATCCCGCAGACATTCTCAAACGCACCCCAGATTGAACCTGGCCAGAGTCCCTATTACAGGAACGCGAAGCGTACAATAAAGAAAGCGGTTACCCCTTGAAGCGATATGGCGCAAGCCAAAAGGCAAGAAGCAGGTACCCGCTGGTCCCTGGCCGCGCCGCACACGAAAAAGGAAACTGTTACCTTTTAGTTAGGGGTTGTCTCTCATGTCCTCCACAAGAACTGGCAAGGCGCGCGGTTTAGCCACCAATGGAAGCTCCCTGGGAGCTACGGTCTTAGCAAACCACTTGGCGCGTGGAATGGCCCAAAGAACCATCCAGTTATGAAAGCTCGCCGGCAAAAATCGTCGGGCCATATAGAGAATCCAAGCGTCCAAAGTTGCAAGGACCCTCATGGGGGGGCGGCGCGATCGAATGGTCTTCATGATCTTCATCGCCACGGATTCCGGGGTGGCGAAGACCGCCCCCATGAGGCTCTCAATTAAACAACTCATACAGAGATAGATTTCGAAATAAGGATCACGGCCATTCGAGTTCATCGCCCGTCGACTCAAGCTGGTTGAACGCGTATTCATAAACGAATCGGAGCGAATAAATCCAGGAATCACCAAAGACACTTTGATATTCCACGGGCGCACCTCGTACCACAGGGATTCAGTGCCGCCCTCCAAGGCAAACTTTGAACTGCAATAAGCACCCATCGTCGGCATACCGACAATTCCCGCAGCAGAAGAGACATTAATGATTCGGCCATCTCCGCGCCTACGCATCCCCGGCAATGCCAATGCCGTCAAACGCATGGGGCCGATGTCGTTCACCTCCAAAATGCGACGACGATCTCGAGGCAAAGCGTCCTCAACCACTG
>JAPKGD010000004.1 GCA_026648125.1 Bdellovibrionales bacterium
TTAGCAAGCGCGGCTTCAACGGAGTAGCGGTTATAGCTGCCGTTCTCAACGATCATGGGAACGCCTACTTTTCCGGCCCCTGGAAGGCTTAAATGAAGAGTGTTGTTCTTGAGAGCTATTTCCCCGAACGAGTTTCTGATCGCGGGGTCTGAGATGATTCTCGCGTAGTAATCCGCCGCCGTCATTGTCCAGGGCGTAATATCCGCCGCCATTCCTTGAGTGTGAAACGAGTTTGTCGCCGCCTGTAGCATGGAGTCAATCCCCGCGCCTCCTGACTTCAACCACGCCTGTACGTCCGGGGTTCTGTAGGCCGACTCAATCGAGAACGGCCCGATCAGGCGATAAATAGAATCTAGCGCGGAGCCGAGGCTTTTCAGATTTTCAAGCGGAGCACCCGTGGGCGTATTGTTGTAGGGAGCCCCGGTGCGGGTAAAATCCGCGAGGCTGAAATAACTGGAGTAAGGCAGTTCGCCAAATGCGGCTGAAAGTATTGGAAGCATCTACATATTCTACCTCTTGACGCGGTGAGGTGCAATTTTTCGCTTGCTTGTGCGCCGAGCCACGGCCTAAATCTCAACGCCGGGGGAAATTTCATGAAAGACAAATTCGTTAAGCCCACGGATCGCCGCTATAACTTGACTTGTGAAATCCATCTTCGGGAAGTCACCTTCCTTCACCAAGACAAGACGGGCGAGAGGAAAGACACCCAGGAAATGATATTCCTTGTTCCGCGTGAAGGCACTCAGAGAGATTTGTTCCTGGCCGCATGGCTTCCCGAAGAGAGTTGCGAGTACGGTCAAAAGGAAGACGGCTCTTATGAGCGTCCTGAAGTAAGACGACACTATCACGAGATCGGTGCCCTTGGGGGCTCTCCCATCTCGGCCCCGTTTCGGTGTGCGGTGTTCCGTAAGGACAAACGCTTTAACGATGCTCACCATATTTTCGTCATGAGCCGAGGAGCGGAAGACGCTCTAAAAAATTACCTCGCCAGCACAAAGGGTTTCGGTATTTTCAAGCGACCTAAGACCGTCGAGATCGTAGTGCTTGGCGAATCTGAAACGGAATCGTTTTTCGGAAACTAGATTTTTCAGGGGCAATTCCGCCTTTGAAAATAAACAAAACCCCACAAGGGTTTAACTCATAGGAGAATGACAGATGGAAAACACAGAAATGAATTTGGCTGATCTCGGCCTAAACGCCGCCGGTACGCTCGACGGTAAAGTGAAGGACGTAAGCCTTCCTAACATTCCTACCCTCTCTGCCGGTAAGCCCGGACTTGAAGAAGGTCAAAGCGTTCGCGGAACCGTAGTGATCCCGGTAGAAAAAATCTACTCCGACAAGTTCGAGTTCGGCCAAGAAGACGAAGACGGGCGCGTTTATAACGACCGTATCGTGCTTCGCTCGAACACCGGAAAAGAGTATGCCGTGTGGCTTGGTGGCGTTCTTCGCAACACCGCAAAGCTCCTCCAGGCTGGCGACTACGTTGTGATTACCTACAAGGGTAAGAGCGACAAGGGCTTCAAGAAAGGCCAGCAACCAGCTCATATGTTCGACATTCAGGCCACGGACGCGGAAGGAAATGACATTCCTCTCGCTTCCCGCCGTGAAGCCGCTCGCGCCGCTCACGCCGCCTCGATGAACTAAGACCTTCCACACCCGGAAAAGTCCGTAAGGGGTGGGCGACCAAAATGGTCGCCCGCCCCTTACTTTTTGACGCAATGTGGGTTGTCATCCCGGCGTTTCGTACCCATTATTTACGGTGTTGAGGGTCGTTTTAAACCGTTTTGCACGGCGTTATGACCGGAATGAATTTCACTAAAGGAGAAACCTAATGGCACGAAAGAAGCTCTTAAATGATTCCCCTATGGACGAAACACTTACCTCTCTGGGTCGATTCGACCAGGCGGTTCAAGAAGAAGCAGACTCCCACGTTGAGGAACGGTTTGGTCTCCCCGGCGTTTCCACGGAAGAAGCCCTCGCCGCCGAAGAAGAAGCCCGAATCACGCGAGACGATGGGGCCTACGACATTTTCGATGACGTGGAAGAGAACCAGTACAAGAAAGGTGTCGAGGTTGAATACTTCATCTATCGAGGAAACACCCTTGTTGGAACAAAAGAGCATCCTTATTCGTGGAAGCAGCTTGCGGCGGAGTTCGGAAGTGGTCGTTATCGCGTACAGGCCAAGAGTTTGATCTCGAAGAAATACCTCACGCAGCAAACTCAGAGTGTTGAGAAGTTTCTCGCGCAAAACGGTCAGGCACCTGTGATGCAAGTCGCTCAGCGCGAACCTCGTGAAGATCGAGACATGATCGGAGAATTTGCAAAGCTCCTGACCCTTGTACGGGAAGCCTCCCCTCAAACGCCTCCCCCGCAAGATAACAACATCATGATGCTCATGATGAAGATGCAGGAGATGAATCAACAAACCATGTTGCAAATGTCAACTAACATGACCAGCATGATTGAGAAGCTAAGCGACAGTACCTCCAAGGCTGTCGAGAAGATGAACGAGCGCGTGGAGAGGATTCTCACGGAAGGAACGGGCGGAAAGCGCGACAAGGGGCTTGACCCAATTGAGCTTATGAAGCTCATTAAAGACGCCGAGAACTCGGGCTTTGAACGCTGGCAAGCCCTCGATGAGCTTGCCGAGAGAAAGGCGGAGCGCGAATCCTCATCGGGCGGAAAAGAATCGAAAGGTTTGGTGCAAAGCCTTGCCGAAGGATTGATTCCGGTTGTGGCTCAAGCGGCGGCATCCCAAATGGCGGCTCAGAAAGCTCAGGCGCTTCAAGCCCCACAAGCCGCGCCTGTGAGAGCGCCCGCTCAGAGACTACCCGCTCCAAAGGCCCCGCCCACGGTGAGACCTCAATCTCCCTCTCAAGCGCAAGCCCCTAAGACGGTAAGCACTGTGAAACCGAAGGAGAATCTTCAAGGGAGAATCGTGAACACGTTGATGCCGATTTTAATGAAGGAAACAACTTCTGTAGAAAATGCGGCCCTCAACTCGGAGAACGCCCTGAAGGGTATCGGCATTCAGCTCCCCGATGCTTTACGCGCTCTCACGCGGGATGATATGATGAGTATTGCGAGAAATAGTAAGCTCCCCGAAGAGTTCCATGAACTCCTTCATCAGTTCTACACGGCTCTCGAATCAAGGGCCGGGAAAGGCCATGAGAATGTCGTTCATGAAGACACCGCTCAAAGTGAAGTTGGGGGAGCTGCCGCTCTCAATTAACGGAGAGCTTGCCTCCGGCAGTAAGGGCAACATTCAGACCTTGGAACTCATGCGAAGGGTGGCACGGGAGAACCGTGACCACCCTTTAGTGCGTGACGTGAGCATTCAGATCATCAACCACGCCGGAACCTTAGATCATCATTTTCTTACCGAGGCCAAGGTAATAGGTGAGTGGGTGAAAGACAAAGTAAAGTACGTCCGTGATCCAGCCGGGGTGGAGCAGCTTCAAGACCCAAAGCTTATGTTAAGAGAGATTGCCGAGAACGGCGTAGCTTTCGGAGATTGTGATGACATTTCTCTTCTCATCGCAACCATGCTCCTCTCCATAGGAGCGATGCCGTATTTCCGGGCCGTGAAGTATCGAAGGCGCTTTGGCCCCTTCAATCACGTCTATGTAGTGCTCTATGATCGGAATTTCCTGGGTAAAAAAGAACGCCTGGTGCTTGACGGTATCATTAAGCACAAGCCGATTGGCTTTGAAATGCCCCACAAGTACGGCGAGGAGTACCCTGCGTTTTGACACAGGGCTGATTTCAGCGATACAATAAAGTCAATACCCATCGGGAGGCCAAGGATGCGCTACACCGTTCAGCCGGGAGATTCCCTCTCGGCCATCAGCATGAAGTTTTTTGGCACGTTCTCACGATGGCCGGAAATCTATAACGCCAATAAGTCGAAGATCAGTGACCCGAACGTGATTCAGGTCGGCGTGACGCTTGAGATTCCAGGCGTCGAAGAAGTGGGGCCTTCGCCTTTCGCGCCTACCACGCAAACGGCCTCCAGCTTTGATCTCAGTAAAATACTTTCAAACCCCATGACGGCCCTTGCCTTAGCCGCTGGTCTCGGCCTGATCGCCTTCATGGTTCTCTCGCCCAAGAAAAGGAGCGCCTGAAATGTTTGTTTACCAAAAACGCGCTGACTTCGGCTCTCGCCCGATGAATGGCTTTCTTGATGACCTCTGGGATGAGTTCGAGGAAGTGATTAAAGAGGAAGTAGTGGAAGCCGTCGTGCCACCGCCTCCAGTTGTTCCCTCCACTCCCGCGCCTACAGTTATCGCAAAACCCGCTCCTACGCCCGTTCCTACCTACACTTATCCGAGCGTGGGATCGGGGCTTGTGTCGATTCAGCCCTATCCGATGCCAAGCGTGGGTACGGGCATCATTCCTGACCTTACGCTCACCGTGCAGCAACCGAGCGTGGGTAGCGGAATCATCCAGCAAGGCTTTCCAGTTCTTCAGCCCACGCCGCAAAGCTATGCGCCCGCTCCAAGCGGTTTCGATTTCAACAAGACTTTGATTTACGGTGGCGCGGCCCTGGCCGGAGTTTTGGTTCTAGCCCTTCTACTTAGGAGATAAAATATGAACAAGAAAATGCAATCTATGGACGGTTTCTTCGATGAGCTTTGGGACGACATTAAAGATGCTGGTCAGTCGGCTATCGACAAAGCAAAGCAGCAAGCTCTTGCCAACGTGGGTTCGACAGTAATCACCGACCCGAACGTACAAGCCGCCATCACGCAGCAAACTAAAGAGAAAGCCGCTCAGACTTTGGCTCAGCAAATGATCGCTCAAGCCGACTACCTTCGCATGAAGCTCCGCGAGAATCAGAAAACGATTCTCATCGTGGGCGGCGTGGCGGGATTGGGCCTCATCGCATGGCTCTTGCTTAGGAAGAAGTAATGGAAGACTTTGATCCCGTGTTTGACGGGTTTGATGAGTTAAGGGACGACTTGTCCGGGGATGTATCCATACAGCCCTGGGAAGGTGAGACCGCGCCCTCTACTCAGACCGTTTACCGGGACGGGAAGCTCGTTACGATTTCAAGCGGAGGCAGTTTTTCAGACACCGAGAAATTGCTCGCCGAAGCTCAGGAAGCCATGAAGAAGGCGACGAGCCAAATCTCGGAAGACGCCGCCAAGAACTATGAGAGCTTCATGCGGGAGTACGGACAGTTTCTTACCCGCTCGGAAAGTGATCTTGCTAACAGGATTTTCTTTAGCGAGAACCCCACGCAAGCCGACATTGACGCCTTCAACGCGCTCTATGACCGCTTGACGGGAGGCAATGTTGTGGCGCTTAAATCGGCTACTCCAATTCAAGCAAGCATTCCAAAAGGTGAAGGCATCGTCGTGGATGCTACCCACCGTGGAGGCGAAACCCAAGCCCTCACGAGCGTTCCCTTTTATGACGGAACCCAAGGCCCCGGCACCGATGTTTTCGTGCCAGGTTACGGTGTCGTTAAAGCGGAAGAAGCGGCAAATCTTAGCGTCAGTATCCCTGGTGTGGGTCAAATGACGGCATTCGAGGCCGCTCGCAAGGGACTTCTCCCAAGGGCGAGCGGAATGAATCAGCCTAAGAGCAAGCTTGGTACATGGTTAGTTTTGGCCGTGATCGCGTACTTCGCTTGGCGGTCGTTTAAGAAGGGAGCCACCCAATGAGAATCAAAGTTGTGAACGGTAAGATCATGGAAGACTCCGAGTGGAGCGGAATGCTTGCGCCCGAGGAGTTTGTGCCGAACACCGTTCAGCTCAGAGAGTTGTCGCGTGAAGAACTCGCCGCAAAAGACCGACAAGCGCGGCGCGAGGCTCAAAAGCGTTGGATGAAGCGAAAGTTAGACGAGGAGCAAGCGCGTCGAGAGGCCCTCATCGCCCGAGATGCGGAGATTCGTCAGCAAGCCCTCTATAACAAACAACTGTTTGAAAGCCAGAAATACTGGAACATCAAGCAAGCTCAAAGAAAATTTGCGGCCCTAAAAGCTCAAGCGAATTGGGGGTTCCTCGCAAACGACAACGTACAGAACTCCTCCATGTACCTTGACGTGATCGACAACCTGGATTGGGCAAACCGTAAGGCTCGTGAAGAAGCGGCCCTCGACGTACCTCTTGATGAGCTTGAGAGGGAGTATGAGGCGGCGAACCAGAATCTCGACGTGATGACGGAGGATTTCTATACTCGCGCCGCGCAAGAAGAGACCTTCTTTCAAGCTCCCTCGGCTCTTGTGGTGGAAGCGCCTACTGTAAATTCAACGCCCGTTGCGACCGTTACGCTTCAGGATATTTTCGCGGGCCTTCGGGCCTTCTTTCTGAAAGGTTGATGAAAATGAAGGGTTCAAATCTTCTCGTGCTAGGTCTCATCGTGGCAGCGTACTTCTTTGCGAAGAATCAGTCGGCGGTGAAATTCCTTCCGGGGCCGAGCCCGACGGACGTAAACGCCCTGGGGGTACGGGGATGAGCTTTGTTCTTCCGGCAAGAGGGTACTGCGGCCACGGGCTTCAGGGTGAGGATTGCGTGTCTTGCGCGGAAATGGGTGAGCTACAACCTACGAGCGTCGCTCCAACGAGTCTGAACCTCATCCCCTTGGGGCTTGTCGTGCTCGCTCTTGCGTGGTTTATCTTGAAAGGAAAGCGATGAAAGGCGTCCGAGACTACCTCTCCTGGGTAGAAACCATTCTGAAGCTCCCCGTAGAAGCTCGCCTTAAAATGGTCGATGCCGTTCTAAACGCTATCGCCTCCTACCGGGACAAGATCGGAGAGAAGACGGCGGAACAGAAGTATTTGAGCGACATACTTAGAAATGAAGACGAGGTGGAGCTGATCGGCTTCTCCGTCAACACCATGTACGTCAAAGCCGTGAGTGAGTTTGAGGATGAGCTGGATTCGATTTTTGTCCACCCCTGGGGAACTCCCGTATTGACCTACAAGCATAAGAGGCTTCCCATCGTGTTTCTCGTGGGGCCTGGGGTGAGATTCAATGAATCCGTCCTAGATGAAGTGAAGGGTAACAAGCGCGTGAAGGTGCGCGGTATAACTGGTTAAGGAGAGTTTATGGAAAAAAGACTTCTCGCATTAGTGGCTCTCGGCGTTGTGGGCTACCTCGGCTATCGCTGGTTTATTAAAAGCCAAGGACAAGCCGTGGCTTCCACGGTGAATCGCTTGGGAACCACAACGGAGCTTATGTATGCCGACTTAATGAGACAGGCATCCGGCTGGCAGACCTCAAACCCCGCTACCGAAAGCGCCCTCGATGCTACGATCATTGAAAGGCAGATTTCACCGGCAATTCCATTTACTGAAAGGGAGATTTACTACGCATGAAAATCAACTTTCTCTTCAACCCACGTCCCGCACGACGGAAGGGGGCTTTACGTCCTCGAAAGTCAAGTGGTACAATTACTGAAAAGGAGCCATCCATGCACGGACGCAAAAAGGGCGGTGTTACGGGTTTTCCGTTTCGTCGTCGAAAAAATCCTCGGATTACTATGGTGAAAGGTAAACAGTCTGTTACCTCGCCTAGCTTTCCTTCCAAAAAACAGGTGAAGTCGATGACTTCCAAGCTCTCTAAGGCAAAAAAGTCTAAGAGCGCCATGCAGAAGAAAATCATCAAGGCTCCCATCGGTCAAAAATCTTTTCTCAAGAAAAAATACGACGCCAAGATCGCCAAGCAAGCGAAAGAGGCGGAGTTGCTTGAGAAGAAACTCAAGAAGGCCGAAGCCTCTCGGCGTGAAGCCATAAAAGAAGTGTCGGCTCTTAAAAAAGCTGGCTTCAAACCGAAGAAGAAAAAATCCAAAAAATCTAAGAAGGAGAAAGCAATGGCGAAGAAAAAGAAAAAAGGCGGCAAGAAGAAGGCATCCAAAAAGAAGGTAGCCAAGAAGAAGGTCGCAAAAAAGCGTGGCCGCAAGAAGGTCGCCAAAAAAGCCGCGAACCCTATTCGCCGCCGTCGCAAGAAGAGTCACAAAAAAGCTCGTAAGAGCCGTAAGAAATATCGCCGTAACCCAATTTTCAAAGGAGACATTATGAAGAAGTACCTTGGCGTTGATCTTAAGGAAGCTGGAGGTCTCGTAATCGGAGGCGCTATCTTCAACACCGTAAACGGCTTGGCCGCGAAAATCCCTGGTGTGAGCACTGTTCAGGGAATGCTCGCTGGTGTGCCCGTGGTAGGAACCGCAGCGATGCCGCTCCTCTTGGGCGCTCTTGCCAAGTTCTTCGGTGAAAAGCAGAAGATCAAGGCTCTCGAAGTGGTGGGCGAAGGCTTGGTGGCTGCGTCCCTTGTAAACATGGGTGTGTCGGCATCCTCGATGATCCCTGGTCTCTCCGGTATGGGCGCTCTCATGATCGGCCCTCGCGGTGAGATGGATTTGGGTCGTTACCCGCATCTTGTGAGCAAGCCCGCCAACTTCGGTGGGGCTTTTGACCAGCTCGGCGATATGAATATCTATCCTCGGGACGAAGTTTCGGCCCTTGGTGAGATGGCCGAAGTTCAGCTCGGCTAATTTTCGGCCCCAAGGATGGGTTATGGGGCCAAGGTAGGCCCCACTTTTTCAGTTTGAAAAACCTCGCGGTGAGTAAAGGTTGCTGCGCTTACCGCGAGGAGTTGATGAAGACAGTGACCAAGAAATACGCGAGGCCCAATCACTCGGGCGTCCGTATAATAATGGAGTGACAAATGGACTACAATACTTCTAGCCGTCTGCGTCTCGCTCAAGGCGATGTGCGTGACGAAATTCGAGAGACCCTATACGATTCTATCGACATTGCCAACGGTGAAAGCCCCGTGGCGATTCGGCGATTCTTCCAGACCGTGACCGGAAAAAACCTCGCTCAAACAAACCTTCGCCTGAACGGTACGCTTGAGTCGAGCGTGAGCTTTAAGGTGATGGGACTTGCCATCGACGCTCAAAACCTGTACTCGGCCAACAAGCTTGGTCTTGGTCTCATCATGGAACACAGCTCCATCAAGCTGCGTATTGGTGAAAAAGACTACTGGAGCGGCCCGATGCTATTCGTGGCTGGTCGAGTGTGGCACCATTCTGCTCGCGCAGGTGCCGCTGATGCCGAGACTGTGTACCAGCATTTCGGAGACGTGGCCGTTGCTCCCGTTGTTCTCGCTGGTAAACACGCCGTTGAGATCAATCAACAACAAAACTTCCAGGTGGAGTGGGTTTGCGACGGTATGAGCGCCGCTGAAATCGCCTCTTCGACCCCTGCCGCTGGTGCGGGCACGAAGCAGCGATACGTCTTCTCCCTCAAAGGTTTGAAGCGTCGTCCTGTGCAATAAGCCTGGAATTCTGGGGGCCTTGCAAAAGGCCCCCGGTCTTTTACCAAACAATCGCTCATTCCTTGATGGGAATGAGATAAGCAAATTGAAGCTGGATTGTACGCAATGAAAAACCCTCTCGAAAGCGCCCTTCTCGCGCAGCGTACTCAAATCCGGCATACTGAAAAGAGCCTCCGAAGGCTCAACAAGGAATTAAGTATGCGAGAAAATCTCTTTGAAGAACTGAAGCGAAAGCTCCCTCAATATATGCTTCCCGGCAACGTCGGAAGTCTCGATGCTGTAACCTGGCCTTTTTGGTATCAGATCGAAGTCGATTTCGGAACCGATCCGACTTACGGGCCGAATACAAAACAGACGGGCTCGTTTCAAGTGTCTCAAGAAGCGGCCTTTCTCATCAGCGCGATTTCGCGTAAAACTTTCTCCTACTCCGAGGCTGGTGAGCTTGCGCCGCTTCAAATCGAGTTCCGAGACCGTCAAAGCTCTCGGGTGCTGAACGATGCTCCCGTGACGCTTCAAACTATCGGTAAAAAGAGTCAGCCAACGGTCTTGCCAACTCCTTTTCTTCTTATGCCCGCCGCGTACTTCGAGGCACAATTCACAAGCTGGCTCCCTGCGGATCAGGCGACGGTAGGAAGCGGAAAAATCCAGCTCTCCTTCTTTGGTTATCGCGTGAGAGCGGAAGACTTCGCCCGAGTTTACAGCACCATTTACGGCATGAACGCAAAGTGAGGATTTGAAAAATGGACGCACGAGTAATTCGCCATCTTAAGAGAAACGCAGAGATGCTTGAGCACCTTCAAAAAGTGGTGCTTGAACACGCCAAGATCATTCGCTCGGGGCTTGTGCCGAACAATTCGGCTTCGGCCTTGAAGCAAAACTTTGACGTGAAGCTTCCGCCTCACCTGCGGCCAGGAAATCTCGGCGACCTTAACGCCGTGATATGGCCTTTCTGGTTCACTCTCGCGCCCACGCAAGACGTGGGGCCTAACGGAAACGTAAGAACTTCCGTAACGGTGACGCAAGAGGCGGCGTTCATTCTCATGTCTATCACAAAGACTGTTTATGAGAAGACCGGCCCCAACTACGCCTACCTTGACCCCGAGCAGCCCTCGACGGCTTTCGAGGCGAGCGGGCTCAGTCTCGCCATGAAAGACGCTCAGAGTACGCGAGTTTTTCAAAACCTTCCCATTGACACGGATCATCTCGGTCATCCCCAACACCCGACGATTCTTCCGACTCCGGTGTTTTTCCTCCCTCGGGCCTCTATCGAGATTGAATACTTCAATACCGATGCCGCCCGGACGTATCGGCCCTTCACAACTCTCTTCGGCTACCGCGTGAGGCTTGACGACGCTCAGAACACGATGAGCACCGTGACCTATCGCTGAGAAAGGTAAGTCATGAACAATCCTTGGCAACCGTGGCAGAAAAATCTGCCAACCGCAAATCCGGCTCAGGGCATCTCGAACACGCAGGTTTTCGATGCTCGCGCCTCAACGTCGCAGACAGAGTTGGTATTGAGGGAAGAGAAGAAACTTCTCGGGCCTCAAGCCGTTGATTTTCCGAAACACCTTTTCATCCCTCGGGATGCTCAAAGCGTGGACATTCGGAAGAACGCCTCCGTCACAAGTGAAGTGGGAGACCCCGAGCAACTGCTTTTGAGATTCGTGTGTCCGAGAGACGTGAAGGCCGTCTTCACTCACTACGCCATAGCCAATGACGGCGGCGCGACCTGTAACAACTATTTCTTTATCCCGAAGCTGAACGGACGAAGAATATATCCTTTCCACGGAGACCCCGGCTCGGTACCGGATTCCTCCATGGGCGGATACCAGTTGAGTCTCGGCGTGAGTCCTGACCTCTCAAACGCAGCCCTTATTCCAGGTTACATCGAGATCGAGCCAGGAGGCATCCTTGAGTGGTATGTGAGAAACCTCGACTCCGCGCCCGCAAATATGGCGGTTCGCATGGCGGGTTATCTCATCAGACACGGCGAGACCACAAGCTTCGGAGGTTAATCCGTGACGACACAAGGGTTTCAGCTCTCTGGAATTGAAAGCGCACCGGAATACTACGGAGCCGTCAGTATTGATCCGCGCTTGGGAGTCGGGCTCTCCGCGCCGAAAGGCGCAATTGTCGTGTTCGCCGGAAGCGGTGCTCCCGAGGTTCTGCAAAAACAGGATAACGGACAGACGACGAACTGGAGCCCTATCGGGGGTGGTACGTTCAGCTCGCTTCTTCAAAACACATTCTTTGTTGCGAAAAACGGAAACGATGCTACGGCTGACGGATCGGTGGGAAAACCGTATTTGACGGTACAGGCTGCAATCGACGCTGCCGCTATCGTTTCAACACCCACAACTCGGTGTGTGGTTTTCGTCATGCCAGGAACCTATGCCGAGAACTGTATCTTGAAGGCGAACGTCCTTGTGCGGGGATTGGGGTATAACTCCTCTCGCATCACGGGAACTTGGGTGCTTGACGGAAGTTTTACCCCTGCGGGAGATCACCGCTCAGGTTGGGCCGACGTGGGACTCTTTACTCCTGGCACGATTACGGCTGATTTCCTTGGGCTCAGCTCCAATGAAGGAAAGCTCTATGCTTGGAACGTGAGATTTGGCGGTAGCTTCACGGCAACAAGCTTTAGCAGCATAAATCAACTATTGATGTTTGGGTGCGAAATTTTTGGAACGCTTACCTTGAACGGAATGAACACTCAGCTCATTGGGTGTATTTCACAAAACTCTGCAAGTGTTGTTTGTAACCGTCAAGCCGGGGGCGCAAACTCGCTCACCACAAGCGGCGGTTCCCTTTTTAGCGTGACAGTGAACGCCCTTGTGGGAGCCTTCAGCGCGTATCTCGGACATGCCGCGCAAAGCGGCGCAGGATTAACTCTAAATGGAACAGGAGCTACCGTCTATGCCTCAACCAACAGTATCCCCCAACGCTCGCTTGTAAGCTTCATAGGAGGTGCGCTGGAGGCGCAGCTTCAAAGACTGAACGATGCCTTTGGTCTCGGCTTCACTCCTACTACGGCGGGAGACTGGAGCCCGGTTCCCGTAAGCTCACAAGGGGCATTAGATCAGCTCGGATCGAGAATCGAGCACGTTCAGAGGGTGACGATTGATCTTGCGATTTTGGCTACGAAGAAATTCGCCTTGAACGCGGTACCAAGGAATGCAAGCTTCGTGAAATGCAGCATTGTAAACGGGGGAACCCCGCAAGAGAACGGTGTGGACTACACCGTGGCGGGAGGATTTTTTGATTTCGCGGGCCTGGGACTAGACGGTGTTCTAGTTGTAGGGGATCGCGTGGAACTTAGTTACCCAATCTAAAGAAGGAGAAATAGAATATGAGTCAGACAAAAACAGCGTTTATTCAGAATGATGCGGTCATCGACACTAAAGTTCGGCTTCGCAACAATTTCGCGCTTCGCGCCCGGAATGCTGCCGACAGTGCCAACATTAACCTCTTGAAAGCGAATAGCTCCGATCAAGGTGAACTCGGCGTAGCTACGATCTATCCATTCACGCCGAGCGGAGCGCAGGAGCTTGTAAACAAGTCTTACGTTGACGCCCTTCTTGCTCAAATCTCCGATCCCAAGGATTCCGTGCGCGTAGCATCAACCGCGAACGTCACGATTGCTACCGCGCCCGCTGCGATTGACGGCGTGACGTTGGCTTCCGGCGACCGGGTTCTTCTTAAGAACCAGTCAACGGCCTCCGAAAACGGAATCTATGTTTTCAATGGAGCCGGAAGCGCGATGACACGCTCAACCGACTTCGACGGAGCACCCACGGGTGAAGTCACCTACGGAGCCTTCACCTGGAGCGTCGAGGGAACGACGAACGCTCGTAAAGGATGGCTCCTTACGACTCCTGATCCCATCACGGTAGGAACTACCGGCCTCACGTTTGTTGAGACCCCTATTCCTGGTTCCGTGATGCTTTGGAACCGTGAGAAATTCACCCTGACCGGAACCGACATTTCAAACGGTTACATTGACCTTGCGAATGAGGTTGACTTCAACTCCGTTCATGTTCAGGTGAAGGGCGCTCCCTCTGTACTTGAAACCGAAGACTATACGCTCTCGAACACGGGTGGAGTAACGCGGGTGACTTTCACGGCGGCTTTCCTCCTTGAGATCGCATCCGGCGACATTCTTCACGTTCAATATCAATACTAAGTATTGATGGAGTAGGAAAATGGATATGACACAGGGTTTTCAGCTTTCGGGCATTGAAAGCGCACCGGAATATTTCGGTGCCTTAAGCACTGATCCGCGCTTGACGGGGCTTTCAGCCCCGAAAGGCGCTATCGTGACCTATGCTCCTGAAGTGGGAGACCCTGTTCTTCTTCAAAAGCTTGATAACGGTGTGAGCGTGAATTGGCGGGATGTTGCTGGTGGGGGCGTTCGCTTCACGATGAAATCAAGCGGAAATTTCATTGTGCCCGCTGGAGTAACTAAAATTAGTGTTTACGGAGCGCCTGGAGCGGGCGGCGGCGGAGGCGGCTCGGGCGGAGGCGCGGGCCGGGGAGGAGCTACCGGAGGCGGCGGAGGCGGCGGAAGATCGGGTTCGGGTGGAGGATCGGCGGTACTGGCGGGGCCTTTTCTTGTGACCGTAACGCCGGGTCAAGTGATTCCGGTTGTTATTGGAGCGGGCGGCGTTGGAAGTCTTGGAGGTGCGGGCGGTGTTGGGGCCGCTGGTGCTGGAACCGCAGGTGCCGCGCCGGTTTCAAACGGTGGAGCCGGTGGGGCCACCACGTTCGGCGCTCTCATCTTTGCTATTCCTGGTGGAACCGGAGGCGGCGGAGGCGTGAGACCCACAACTTTCGGGGCGGCGGGTTCCACTACAGCGGGCGGCGCAGGCGCAGGAGGCTCAAACCTTGCCGCTCCCACGGTTTATCCCACGGGAGATGGAAACACTGGAGGGGCGGGATCAGCGCCAGGAAGAGCGGGCGGAAGTCCAGGCGCTAACGGAAGCACCGCTGGAAGTTCAAGCACCGGAAGACATAGCTCTCTAAACGTGTTTGGTTCATCAGGCGCGGGAGGACTTCGCGGCTTATATGCGGGCGCGACACACGGAGGCGGTGGGGGTGGATCAGGGGGCGGGGGCGGAGCCCCAGGTTATCCTGATCCCGATACTTTCGGCTTGCCTCACGATGCGGGGGGCGGAATAGGGGGAGCTGGCGGAAACGCTAATGATGTGGGAGATGGCGCAAGCGGTGTAGCTGGTGGAAACGGTGAAGACGGCTTGAACGGTGCGGGCGGAGGAGCCGGAGGCGGCGGCGGCGGCGGAGGCGCGGGACTTACTCGCGGAGGAGATGGCGGGGCGGGCGGTAAAGGTGGCGACGGTTCAGACGGTATCATAGTGGTGGAGATTTAAGATGCAGCACAACTTTTCAAATTTTGATACCGTTGTAAGAGTGGCGCTCGTCGGAGATGGTGTTGTTAAGAACATCATACGCTCGAACGGCAAATTCGTGCTTGAAAATCTCACAGGATTTACGGACGCCATTGATCTCACGGGCGTTGTTGCTTGTGATATTGGCTGGAGCTACACGGGCGGGGCCTTCTTGCCGCCGACACCAAACATTGTTGAAATTGTTGCTGATAAAATTCGAGCCGCCAAGGTGTTTGCTGAGAACATGATGGTTGAACTTGGGACGGAGAACGTGCTAAGCGGTAAATCTGTGGCCGATATTGCCGCAATCTCGGAAAGGCTGAAAGACATTCAGCTCCTCGGGCAATCGGGCTCTCTCTACACGATGGAAGCTAAGATGGGTGAGCTTGTGCCGGATGCGCTTCTAACTGAAGCCTTGATTAAAAAGTATCGCAATAAGGTGCGGGACTACCTAGTCTTGCCGCTTCTTCCGTGAGAATTTATTTCACTAGAAGCGGGATGATTGGAAGCCGCCTTATCAGGTGGGGGCTAGGTGAGCCAGTAAGTCATACTGTATTTGTTTTTGGAAAGTATCATGCGCTTCACTCCTCGATTCATGGGGTGGAGCAAGACTTCTGGCCCATGCTGAAAGATGAGTATGAGGTTGTCTCGGGCGTTGAAATCGAGATGACGCTTGAAAAGGAAGATGATCTTTGGGAAGAAATGATGGCTCGCGTAAGATGACGTGGTTATGATTGGGCGGGCACCGCATATTTCACATGGTCGGTGCTTAAGTGTAAGTTCCTCAATAAGCCGCTTCCTGACAAAAACGCTTGGAACTCCGAAAAAAGATTCCTCTGTACGGAACTCGCTGAGGTTCTGGCGGTATTTGGCTACATTCCTGTGATGGACTACTCCCTAGTAAGCCCTGAAAGATTGAGGCTCCTTCTCCTTCGGTCTCCGAGGGTGAAGCCCATTGAAATCTAAGGTATAATCAACTGATAGAGGTACCCCTATGAGTCGCGCAAAGTTTCGCTTTCAAGAAGGCTTTTCAAGAATCTATCGTGTAGGCCCTAAGCTTCAATACGCAACGATTCAAGCCGCCATCGACCAGGCCGTTGCTGATCTTGTAACCCCGAACGCGCAAAACTACGCTCTCGCCGCTCAGGTGGAAATTTACGACAAAGGCTCCGCTTATACCGAGAACCTTTCGATCTATCCTGGCATTCATCTCAAGGGTATTGCGCCAAGGCAAGGAGCCGGAATCCCGATCACGGGAAACCACACTCTTACCTTCACCGCAGGTCAGGCTGCTCAGACCCAGGCTCAAAACACTCTCTATTTGAATGATCTTGCCTTCACTTCCACTGCTGGAAGGGTTTTCACTCTTGGCGGAACCGCGCCAGTTGACGTAAGGCTCACGGACTGTTCTGTAGTAAAAACTGGAACCGTTGACGGACTCGAAGCCTTCCTTTGCTCAAACTCGAACGCCACGGCAAGGGTGCGGCTCACGGATGTAACCGTTCAATTCAATGATACCCAGGGCGTGGCTGGAACAAGTTACGCTATTAGGTGTCAAGGCTCTTTTCAATTTGAATGGCAAGGAGGTCGTGGTGGATTTTTCTCTGGATTCGCCGGAAACGCAACTCCCATCCGTCTTGAGGGGAGCGCCCAATTCAGAATAACAAGCGGTGCGGGATTCGCGGCTGGTGGAGCTTCCGGTGTTCCATTCCCAACTCAAATCTCGGCCTACGGCCCTTACGTTGTCGAGTTGGCTGGCGCTTCTAGCGGTGCTACTTTTCAAAACGTAACCGTGGCTAACGCCTTTGCAAACGGATCATTCATCAACTATGTAGCGGCTGGTGGAGCAAGGGTTCTTAATTGTCATATCGGGCTTCAAAGCATCAGCTCGAAAATAGGAAATGGTGCTTCTGGAGCATTCATTTATAAAAACATGACCGTTGAGGGAACCTACACCGGCAACGTGACAACTGGAAGAAATAATATTGATTCGGGCATTACTGTGACTGAAATCAAAAATAGTCTTAGATTCACTACGTCCCAATGGGAAAGATCATGGCGCGTGGGTGAGGGCGGCTACAGTACGGTTCAAGACGCCATTGATGCCGCAGATGCCGCAACCGGATGGGCTTTTAAGTCCGTCATCGTGCCTCCTGGAAATTATAATGAAGACATTATTCTTCCACTCGGGCTCTATCTTGTCGGAGAGTCTCGCTCTAAATCCGGGCTTCAGCCAGAAGTAAATATTCGTTCTATTACCGTTGACCCGTCCTATGGGGCTTTGGGAGGTACTGGAGAGAGCTGGATCGAAAACATCAATTTCCTCCGAAGCACTCCTGGCGTATGTTTTAAAACAGTAGGCGCAGCTCCGCTTAGCGCAGTGTTTAATAGGTGTATGTTTA
>JAPKGD010000040.1 GCA_026648125.1 Bdellovibrionales bacterium
TTGAGTGAACCGTTCCTCGTCCACTAAACAGCAAATGACTCTACTTTTACCTGGTCATTGACGACGGTGTAACGACCCTTCTCGTCTTTCTTCAATTGGGCCATCACCGTTTTGGGGTCGTGGGTGAAAAATACCCACCAATGTCCGGGTAAAGCTTCTTGATATAGCTTGGCCTTTTCATCGATGAGAAGTTCAGGGTAGCGATCATAGCCCATGGTAATAGGAAGGTGTACCCAAGGCACACCGGGGACCAAATCGCCGGCAAAGACCACCTGAGAGTTTTGTCCCTTTAAAATGGTATGCATTTGTCCGGGAGTGTGACCATGACTGACAAAAAATTTGATGTGTTGTGGGAGGACCTCGGGGTGAGATTCCCCATCGACAATAACTAGGCGTCGAGAGTTCTTTAGCGCCTCAATAAGGTCGGGAATAAACGAAGCTCGGTCCCGAGAGTGAGGATTCTGAGCCCTTGTCCAGGCTTCACTGCCAACAACATATTTGGCATTTGGAAAGTGAAGTCTATTATTTCCTGATTGCATCTGTTCAAAGGTGGGGAGAAGTCCTCCCGCGTGGTCAAAATGAAGATGGGAGAGGATCACAAAATCAATTTCATCTTCTGAAACACCAAGTCGATTTAGATTTTCAAGCAACACATGTTGAGATGGGTTTTCTACGCCAAATCGCTCCGCGAGCTTGGGCTCAAAAAAGGCGCCAATCCCAGTTTCACAAAGCAATTTCTTCGAATCAATCTCGATTAACAGTGCGCGACAGGCCAATGGAATTCGTCCCAGTGAGTCTGGGGCAAGCCACTTCTCCCATACGGGCCGGGGGGCATTTCCAAACATCGCGCCCCCATCTAACCATTGTCGATTGCCCTCTATGGCTGAAATCTTCACTGACATTCTTAAGCTCGCTTTCTCAGATCAACAAGAATTCGACCAGTGACTTTTCTTTCCAACACGTCTTGAAAAGCCTGATCCAGTTGCTCAAGAGAAATCGTCTTTGCCAAAATTTCTTGGAGGTGCGGAGGCTTCCAAAGCCCCGAAAGCCTTCGCCACAACTCCTGGCGCAAGGGCAGGGGACAATTGTTTGAGCTGATTCCCAAAAGACTGACACCTCTTAAAATAAAAGGCATCACAGTGGTTTGAAGTTCCGCGCCTCCCGTGAGTCCGATGGCGGCAACATTACCCCACAAATCCACATGAGGAATAAGGCGAGTGAGTAGCTCTCCGCCGACGTTGTCGATGACTCCAGCAAATTTAGCAGGTTCAAGCGGACGAGTTCCAAGTTCTAATTCCCGCGGGTCTAAAACTCGGCGAGCACCAAAACGCTCAAGAAGCGGGCGCGCCGATTGTTTACCGGTGACAGCCCAGACTTCATATCCTTGGGAGGCAAGTAGATCCACGGCAATAGAGCCGACGCCGCCGCTTGCTCCGGTTACAACAATGGGGCCTTTGCTGGGTGATTGGTCCATTTGCTCCATTCGGTAAAGTGCCAGGGCGGCAGTAAATCCCGCCGTGCCAATGAGCATAGATTCTTCTCCAGAAAGGCCCGCAGGCAATCGGATAACCGAACTTGCGGGTGCGGCGATAAATTCGGCATAGCCGCCATCCATAGACTCACCGAGATTACAGCCAGTGACCAAAACGGATTCGCCAGGTTGAAAGCCACCGGATTTCGCTGCAACCACGGTTCCCATCACATCGATGCCGCCGACCAATGGAAAGCGTCGAAGAATTTTTCCCTTCCCCGATCCAGCTAAAGCATCTTTATAGTTCACGCTGGAGTAATGACCTTCGATGATCACATCAAGCGGTGCGAGATCGCTCCATTCGAGAGTTTCAAGACGTCCGCGGATTTCTCCGCCTGATTGGTGTATGCGGTAAGCACGAAATTGTTTGGTCATGGCTCTTTTTTAGGGCGTAGAGGCAATATTGTCTAGTCGGGCCGAGTTCGGCAAAAGCCGCGTCAAGACTTTGTTCGATTTAAATCGACTTTGAGCCGATCGAGGAGCTCGCCGCAGGCATCCTCAAGGATGTCGAGCACGAGGCGAAATCCATCGTCACCGTCATAGTAAGGATCCGGAACATCAGAAATATTGTGTATGCGGCAGTATTTGGTCATGGGGACCACTTTGTGATGAAAGGCACCTGTCGAATCTAAGCGAAGCACATTTTGGTAATTACTTTTGTCCATTGTTAAAATGAGATCAAAATTTTGAAAGTCTTCTGGTGCCCGCACGGGGCGGGAGAGGCTCGGAAGGTGGTATCCGCGTTCCTTTGCGTGTGAGCGCATTCTTGCGTCTGCGGGCTCACCTTCGTGGTACCCCGAGGTTCCTGCGGAATCACACTCAATTTGTTCGCTCAATCCTGCACGTCTGACCATTTCAATCATAATCCCTTCGGCCGCTGGCGAGCGGCAAATGTTACCGAGGCAAACAAAAAGGAGTCGCATTTTGGCCATAAAAATTTCCTAGTGGTTGAGCCGAATATAACGTCCGTCGCGAAACTCTGTAAATACACTTTCGAGTAGGGGATGTTCAACTGTGTGACCCGATTCGTCACGGTAAAGATGGCATTGGGCGACGTAAACCGCGTCGTTTTGACCTTCAAACAGCACGTAGTACCAAGGCTCTCGTTTTGGACCTCGTCGCGAGGTTAGGTTGATTAATCGTTCGTCAGGCCCCGAAAAGGATTCGTCGACTTCAATCACAACTCCGCGCAAATTTCCATCCTTGTGCCGTACCACATCTCCAGGTGAAAACTTGAGAGATGAACTTTTTGAATGAGCCTCAAGACCTCGGCTCGACATAATTCCCCCTTGCTTATTATTATAGCTAATCAAGAGGAGAACTTCATCAAGGAATGGTTATTTCTCGGGAGAGGTGGATGCTTCCCCCTACAGCGGCCTTAATTTGGTAGGTTCCTGAAACTGAGGGAATCTCGATCTCAATTTTATCGCTTGTGCGGACGGACCCATCCGGGTGAGTCACCTGCCAATGGTGAATAAGTTGACCGCCGTCTTCCTGATAAACTTCTGTTTTCAGGACCAAAGCCAGATTGGATTCTCCGCGGGCAGAAACCGTATCAACAATTCGTCCAAGTGCCTCTACTTTTTGAATCACTTGAAGGACATGAGCGGGAGGAGTCACGACGCTTCCGCCGGGAAAGAAGGCCGGGTCGAGGGCAACGCCACGCCAATCGCAATGGATATGATCCGTATAAAGCTGATAAAAAGAAGCACCATGTTTGATGCAGTAGTCGGCGAGCTCCTGGTAGGTAAATCCCGCCACGGCAAAGTCAACGCCATCACCAAAAGTATGTCGAGACCACTTGGCGGCGCCATCGAGTTGTTGATTATATCCGGGACTACGGTAGCCGCTGGTTATTCGCACTGGGCGGCCCAGATCAGCGCGCATTGCTTCAAGGTGCAAAAGCGTTCGCGGTGAAAACAAGCCATAAAATCCACGTCGCGATCCATCAGCCACCAGTTCACCGCGTACAAAATTGGGAGAGAGCAGTGTGGTATTTGGAATATTCCTTAATTCCAAGAGGCGATCTGGCGCCTCATACTGTCTTTTGTCAAAAGAGGCTGGAAAACTGGGATCTGTGTTTGGATCCGAATATTGATAGAGACTATTTTGCTCGCGGAGCTGAGAACGTTCGAGGGTTGAAAAACAAATGCTCTGATTCTTGCCGGGAAAGCAGGCGGACGTTGGTCGAGTTGCACCCTTTCCGCCAGATATCTCCTGAGCCAGGCTCGAGCTATTGCGGGCATTGAGCGGCCCACAATGTACGAGACCAATTGCACTGAGGAAAAGCAAAATTCTCAACACCATCTTCTATTAGAAGACATAATCTTGAGCTTTTTGGGAAATCTGCCATATTCTCCGAGAGAAAAACTGGACAAAAGTTGTGAGATAAAGCGACCAGTTTGATCTATGAGGAGAGTTTATGCCGCGCCGTTATGAGTGGGATTGGCTTTTTGAGGAGTTGCAGGAAGAGCCGTCATTTGTGGCAAAGACGATGTTTGGTTGTCGGTCGGTCTATCTCAATGGCAAGTTGGTTTTTGTTTTGGCCGAAAATCAGGATGATTCAGACTGGAATGGGCTGCTCATTCCAACGAGCCGAGAACTTCATCCTTCGTTGCTAGAAGATTTTCCTGAGATGATCTGTCATAAGATTTTAGGCAAATGGATTTATTTGAGTTTAGACCGGGAGGACTTTGAGGATGTTGCGCTCAAAGCAGTAGCACTGGTAAAACGGCGAGACGCCCGATTTGGGGTGGTGCCGGAAGGACGAAAGGCCAAAGCCAAAGCAAAGGTAAAGGTAAAGGCGAAAGCAAAGCTAAAAGCCAAAGCAAAAATGATAAGGAAGAAAAAGTGAACATCAACGAACTTATTCAGGCGAGAAGAACTGTTCATCAATTTAACGATCAGAAGGTATCTCAGGAAACTATTGATAGAGCTTTCGAATTGGCGCTGTGGGCGCCAAACCATCGCTTAACTTATCCTTGGCGATTTGTGGACTTGGGTCAGGAAGCGAGGTCAGCAATAGGTCAACTCTCTGCGGATTTGAAGCGGTCCAAACAGGGTCTCTCAGATATTGAAGCTAAGGCTCTAGCCATGGGGTTTTTAAGACCATCCCATTTGGTGGCGGTGGTTCAAGTCAAGAATGCCGATGCCGCTATTGCAAAGGAGGATTACGCCAGTATTGCGATGGCGGTTCAGAATATTCACTTGTACCTTTGGAGCGAAGGTATCGGATTAAAGTGGACCACGGGGGCGGTGACGCGAAATGAGCAAACCTATCGAATCGCCCAGGTCAACCCAGAGAGTGAAGAAATCGTTGGATTTTTATGGGTGGGATATTTTGACAAGGTCCCGCCTACGCCTCGGCGCCCAAAATTTTCAGACATTTGGCGTTCAGTACCCTAAAATCGATCGACTTTGAATTCTCTGGGTGTAGCAGTCACGGCATCGAGATCAAAAGAAAGTCGGCCGATCTCTCGGCCGTCGGTGGACTCCACCACCACACGCCAGCGGCCCGTCGTGTAATTTGATTTTGCGGCATATCCGCGAAAGCCCTCTTCCCTTCCACCAGAAATTTTGATGGGGATTCGATCTTGCAGGGTCCAACCGGCCTGAGCATCGTCGAGGTACCAAGAAACAAAAACCTGATCACTAAAGTTCGCAGGTGAGAAGAGCCGAAAGAAGGCGATAATTTTATCCCCGGGCTGGGCAATAAAGTTTTGATCGCCGTTATGCCAAAATCTCCACCAGGGTCGTTGGTGAGAGAGCTCAAACTCGCCTTGGGCATTTTTTGCGACATTATGGTAAATGCCTAAATACTGGAGCGACAATGGCACGGGAGGGATAATTCTTAGGACGTAACTGACAAGAAAGCACACAAAAACGATTAATGCCGGACGTAATACCTGAGCGCGAATCGCCGGTTCAGGAACTTTAAGTTTCTGACCTAAGCGAAACCAGATCACCGAAGGAAGTAGGCCCAATAAGATGGATAACAAAAAAACTAATGTTCCAGAACGACCAACCAGAGTTGGTACGAGGTAGGCGAAGTAACTCATATAACTCAATGACAAGAGGGCGAACTTAATCGTTAAGCCCTGAATCTGAAAGCGCGGAAATTCATTGGCCACGAGAAGCGCAACCATAAATATCAAGAAAACGAAGGACGTGGCGAGTGAGGCACTTTTAAAATAGAAGAGTGTATAGGAGCTCAACAGGGACCCAAATAAAAAGTGCATTGCGGGCACTCGCCACTTGCGATAAAAATTGGGGTTAGGCATTTGATCTGCCGACTTCGCCTGTTCGACCATCAAATGTGCTAAGATTATAAATAGAACTAAAAGATAAGCGGCTTGTTGGATGATCGTGGAAAGAGAATCAATCCTTCCAAGAGTGAAAATATCAAAGAGAAAACCACCAACAAAGAAGGTCGCAGGAAAATAGCGCTCGTATTTCGAGTAAAGAACTTTTGCCTGCGATACAGATTGAGCAATGGGGATGCGAGACATCCCCATGAGTCTATCGATCTCTGCTTATCCCATCAAGCCGCGATATCGTGCGCGCATATAAAAAATAGTGATGCCGCAGCCGACTAAAGTCAGGCCTGCTGCTTTGGCCAAAAAAGCCGCACCTTGTAGTTGCATTCCGTATATTCCAATGATCGTACACAAGTATGGCTTGAACTCGTAGTATGCCGATCGAATTGTTAATGCCCGTCTCATGGTTCCCCCTTAAATATGTTTACCCCTAAGCGTTGAAGTGACGGACCACAATTGCGCTTGTTATAACCAGTCTATCGGCCTAATTTTAAAATATAAATAGCCGATCTCAATTTGAGACGAGGGCTGGCAACATTTTAAACAACAATGTCTACTCGTTATACAGGCGTCAAAAACCTACTTGGTGAATTTGAACTATCCAGCAAACACCACGAGTCCTCCAGCGACGGCGAGCCCAATAGCAAGAACACGGTTCCAAGTGAGTTTTTCGTTCAAGAACAGGGCTGCGAGCACGACGATGAGGATGGTTGAGAGTTGGTTATATATGGCGGCTTTACCGGCCAGCGTATATTTGAAGCCAGCAAACCAAAATAAGGTCGCTAAATAAGGCCCCAATACAGTTCCCGGAACCAAAACTCTCCAGCCCTTTCTGGGGAGATATTCAGCAAGACTCAATTTTCGATTCTTCCAGAATTGAAAGGCTAAAAGAATGATCGTTCCATAAAGAAAGCGATGAAGAGTGAGGGCGATAAGGGGCTGGGTGCTCAGCAGGTCTTTCACCATAACCACACAGCTCGCCATGGCAAACTGAGAGAGTACGGCATAGCCAATACCGCTGAGAAGATTGGCTCGGGAAATATTCAATCGGTGCATGTTGAGGTGAGCCAAAAATATCGCAAAGATGATCATCGCTCCGCCAAGATAGGCTTGTGCAGAGATGGTTTCGCTAAAAAAGAAAAGAGAGAGGAGGATCACAAAGGGTGCGTACAGTCCATCTACGATGGCCTGAAAAGAGGCGCCAAGGCGATTGATTGCCGCAACATAAAAGGTGTCTCCCAAGGTGATGCCGATAATCGCACTGACAAGGATTCTGATCCATTCGCTCGTAGAAACCTCGAGGTGCAAGGGCTCCCCTAAAATCAAAATGGTGCAAGCAAAGAGGATGACGGAGAGAGTATTCTGAAAGACCTTGAGGGGAATGGCTGGAAGATGGTTGCCAGATAGCTTAAAAAATATCACCGCCACCGACCAGGTCACAGCAGTCAAGATCGCGTAAATATCTCCTTGGTACTTTTCCATAGAAGGTTTGGCTTTTAGTCCATACTCGGTTAAAAGGCCAACTCCATGTGGATGAAGAATGACCCTTTAAATCAAATTGGCTCTCTCCAAGCCTTACGCTACCTCAGCTCAGGCTCCGTGAAGACCATTGTGTTTTTTCATGGCTACGGGGCTGATGCCTATGATTTGGCCCCTTTGAGAGAAGAGTTGGGTCTCGCCCAAAGCGCCAACTGGTATTTTCCCCAAGGGCCCAAAGAAGTTCCCATCGGACCTGGGTTTTGGGGGCGGGCTTGGTTTCCCATAGATATGGTGGCTCACGAAAGGGCCTTGCAAACTGGAGAACAGATTTCATATGCGGACAGGAGACCGCCTGGCGTGAACGAAGCTCGAGACCAGGCTTTGTCCTTTTTAAAGGCTCTTAAGGTAGAACCAGAAAATCTGATCCTGGGTGGATTCAGCCAGGGATCGATGTTGGCCGTTGAATTGGCATTGAGTATGCCAAAAGCTCCTAAAGCTTTGGTCATTCTCTCGGGAACATTGGCAGATCGCGAGTCATTGAGAGTTAAAGCGCCGGGCCTAAAGGGCATCAGGTTTTTTCAGAGTCATGGCGAACAAGATCAGATTTTGCCGTTTTCACAGGCGACGGCCTTGCATTCAGAGTTGCTTGCCGCCGGGTGGGACGATGTTTGGTGTCCGTTTTCGGGAGGACACGAAATTCCTTCATCTGTGTTGAAGGAACTTAAATCATTTTTACGATCCGTGATTTGATAGGCTTCATTCTTGGCTTAAAAATGAGTGTGAGCTTGCACCGTAAATTGCACGTCGGGTGCGTTGGTCACATAGAGGTGATCACCACGACTGTCCTGTTTTCCAAACCACCAATCTTCAATAATAAGAAAATTTATCTGCGATCCACCCTGGCTGCGCCAACGAAATCCTAAAGACTCAGTGCCGCGCCAACTCACTAAGCTATTCCAACCTGAGGCCACTCGATAGAGAGTTTGGGCCAGTGGGTCCGTCGTTGTGTAATTGTACTCCAGGTCGTTCTTGTTCATGAGTGGAGATTCAACTCTTCCTTGCAACAAAATTCCCCACCGGTCGGTAAAGGCAAAGTCCATGGAGAGTTCATACATTTGGGCCCACCGGCGCATGGGCCAGTCTTTGAAGAGATCGTTCTTGCCAAGAGATGTAAAGGCCGCCGTGGCCCAAATACCACTTTGCTTTCCAATCGGTGCGCCTAGATGAAGGAGCAAACTGTAATCAGGATGTCCAGAAGTCATCCCCGATCGGGCCTCAGAGAGAGGGAGCTTGGCCTGTCCGCTCAACGAAAAGCCACAGTCGCAAGAACCATTTTGTGAGCCTCGCCATTGCCAAAGCCAAAGCTTAGATTTTAAAACTAGGTTGCCAACAGCCGTCCAATTTTTATCACCAAATTGATCTTGGTTATTCGACTCAACGGTAAAGTTTCGCGAGAATTTATTGTTCAAATTTCTTAAAAATCGTTCGCTGCCAATGAGGAGATGAAATTGATCGATAAAATCGTCAAGAGCTCCACCGCCGCGACTGGCAAATGGTGCAACCACATCGAATGACCATCTCGGAGTAATTGCGAATCCAAGATTGGTCACGACAGAGGTTTGTTCGAAGTCGGCACCATAGGTATAGATGTTACCGTTGCGCCGATCGGTCATTTCGAATTCATTGTTCCAGATGTTTGCATGGCTTGCTTCAAAGT
>JAPKGD010000400.1 GCA_026648125.1 Bdellovibrionales bacterium
GTGCTCACAAACTCATTTTATTATGGTGAATTCGAATGGAATGGTGAAGTTATCAAGGGGCTGCATGAGCCACTGATTTCACGATCACTATTTGATGCCGTGTACGACGTGCTAAAGAAGAATGGCCAGGGGCGGGTGAAAACATTTAAGCATGAGTTTGCTTTTACGGGTTTAGTCAGATGCGGTTGCTGTGGCAGTGCCTTTACGGCAGAAGTTAAAAAAGAGCGCTACAAATATTACCACTGCGCGCGTAGTAAGTCTGAATGTTCTGGCCGCCAAAATTTCTCAGAAGAAAAAATTGAGCAAATGTTGAAGGATTCACTTAAAGCCATCCAGCTAAACGATAAAATTTCGAATTGGTTAAAAGAGTCACTAAAAGAATCAACGGCCAACATTGTAGCCGAGCAAGAAAAAATCCTCTCAACAATCGTGGCAGAAGAAAATCGCTTACAGCAAAAGCGCGCTAGAGCATATGACGACCGCCTTGAGGGCATAATCACTGTCACGCAGTACCAGCAGATCAGCGAATAAGTCGAAATACAATTGCGGGAATGTGCCGCCAGACGTGAAGGGCTGCAGCAAGCCGATAAGAAAAACATTGAGATGGGGCTTAATTTGATAGAACTCTCGCAACGTGCGGAAAAGATTTACGAAAAAGCAGAATCATTCAAAAAGCGCGAGATCTTGAACCGTAGAACCGTAGAACCGAACTTCGTCATATCGAACTCGATTTTCAAAGACGGCAAACTTACTTTTGAATTTCGAAAACCTTACGATTTACTGGTGCTTGCAAAGCAGAGAGCCGCTCTCGAAGCGAACCCAGAATCTGCAAAAAATGATGAAAGTGAAATTTGGCGTCCCCTACGAGATTCGAACTCGTGTCTTCTCCGTGAAAGGGAGATGTCCTAGGCCTCTAGACGAAGGGGACAGTGAGGTTTTCAAAAAACAAAACTGGTGACCCGCGATGGACTTGAACCATCGACCCCCTCATTAAAAGTGAGGTGCTCTAACCAACTGAGCTAGCGGGTCACACAAATCCTCTAACCCCTCGCGGGGCAAAGAGTCCCGTATATTTGAGGGAGAGAGGGGCGGATGTCAACAGTCCCATTCGATTTTATAAGGCGAATAAAACCAGTCTTTTTCGAAGGGTAGAGATGTCCGCAAAGCCCATAAAATGGGCATTTTCATGGGATACCTTGTTCGCTCGGTAGACTTAAAAGAGCGGCTTAACCCAAAGAGTTTGATCGCGGCCCGGGCCCACCGAAACCACATCAATCGGCACAGCCAACTGGCTACCAATAAAGTTAACGTATTCCTGGGCATAGCGCGGTAAATCTTTCAGTGCTTTGACCTGGGTAAGGTCCTCTTTCCAGCCTCGAAAGGTTTCATAGACCGGTTTACAGCGAGCTAAGTCACCCGGAGACACGGGGTATTCGGTAATGATCTGCCCGTCCAGCTCATAGGCCGTGCAGGCCTTAAGTTCGTCAAACCCACTTAAAACATCAATTTTCATCAGGGCTAAATTGGTGATTCCATTGATGCGAATAGCATATTTTAGGGCCACCAAATCAAGCCAGCCACAACGTCGCGAGCGGCCCGTGGTGGAGCCAAACTCGTTGCCGGCTTGGCGCATTCTTTCGCCCACTTCATCATCACATTCTGATGGAAAGGGCCCGCTGCCCACACGGGTGGTGTAGGCCTTGGTGATTCCGACCACTTTTTGAATGGTGCTCGGCCCAATCCCGGAGCCCACCAGAGCCGAGCCGGCAATGGTCGAAGAGCTGGTCACAAAAGGATAGGTTCCGTGCATGATGTCCAAAAGGCTTCCCTGAGCTCCTTCAAACAGCACCTTTTTACTCGCCTTCAGGGCCTTGTGCACAACCAAAGAAGTATCTCGGCAACGATAGTGAGAGAGCTCTTCGGCCCATTTCAACGTGGTCTTCATGAGACTATCCACATTGAGAGGTTCAGTTTTGTAGTACTTTTCTAAAAGGAAATTCTTCTCCTTAAGTGCCGACTCAAGTTTGGCCTTAAGAGTTTCTTTGTTAAACAAATCACCAAACAAAATGGCCTTTCGAGCCGCACGATCTTCGTAAGCGGGGCCAATCCCTTTTCCTGTCGTCCCAATTTTTTCGTGGCCGAGAGCTTTTTCCCGAGCTTGGTCCAATTGGCGATGGTAGGGGAGAAGAACAGTGGCAGAATCTGAAATCAGCAATTGCTTGGGGTTCTGCATGAGGCCCGTAGTCTTAAGGGCGCTGATCTCTTTGCAAAGAGTTTCAATATCTAGCACCACGCCGGCGGCAATAATACATGTGGTTTCGGGGTGGAGAATGCCAGAGGGAATTAAATGAAGAATGGTTTTTTTGCCTTCCACGACAAGGGTGTGACCGGCGTTTGCGCCCCCTTGATAGCGAACCACGTAGTCGGCCTGTGCCGAAAACACGTCAACCACTTTACCTTTGCCCTCATCGCCCCATTGGGCGCCGACCACGATAATTGCTGGCACGAGAAATCTCCCCAGAGAAAAATAAGGCCCAGATACTTCTATGGCCGGGGGCAAATGGCAAGTCTTGGTTCGAGGGGTTAGAATCGTTTTATGCTTATAAAATTTGATTAAACCAGGGCGTATTCAAAGGAAGGCAATCCTTGGTGCGGCCAATAGTCATATACTCAATCACCCGCTGCACGGCTTCCAGGGAGGCCTTCTCAAGGGCTTCTTCTGTAAAGGCCCCTATGTGTGGCGTTAAAACCACATTGTTTCGACCCCTCAGGCGAGACTCTTTAATGAGCGGCTCTTTTTCAAAGACATCGAGCGCCGCCCCACGAACGTGACCCTCATCCAAAG
>JAPKGD010000401.1 GCA_026648125.1 Bdellovibrionales bacterium
AGTATTTTAGCGGAGTCGTTTGGTATTCAAATAATAACGGTGCTCAAGGCCAGCTCGGTGATTTCTTTGTCGGCACCTGCTCGTTCTTTCGCTGCTATTAAGATTTGATTCAGATTTTGAACCTTCGGAGTTGACCCTTCCCCCCAACCCCCAACCCTCTCAACTCCGAGGGTTTTTTTATTTCTTGAACCTTCACCATGGTCATCGTTAGTGTGAGGTTGATGCAAAACATCGATTTGGATTTTGATTTTGAAATGTTGAGAACGTTGGTCGGTGGGGCTTCAGTCATTAGCCTTCCGCGGTTGCGGCTTCGCACCCGAGACGAAGTAAGAGATTTTCTTCTCGCCTACGGATACGATCTCAACGACGACTCCGATACCGCAAGGCTATGGAGCTTTCATCGACGAGCGGTAACCTATATTGAAACTCAACTCCTCAATTCAGGAGAGCGGGTGCCCTCGGAGTTTGGTGAGGCCATTTTGGTCAAAGATATTGCCAATTTATTTCTTTGGGCCAGTGTAGACGAGGCTTCGGGGGGCAGTCGACAGCGTTGGTGCTGCGCCATTCTTCGCGTCATGCATGTGATTAACCATCTGACCAACGATCTCTTTACAGTTTTTTCAGATGATATTCAGGAGCAGATCTTAAGACCATACCAAGACGTGATCACCACAGATGAAAATGGGACAATTTTTCTTGGTAAAGAGGGGGGTGACGAACGCATTGAACTTGCAAAATTCGACATAAAGCCCTTCAAAACTTCAAATTCGTCGATCACCAAACTCCTCGCGAAGCCCGAAGAAGTGGCCTTTTCTCTTCTCGACAAAATGGGGGTTCGCTTCGTCACCCATTCCGTAATGGATTGTTTTCGTGTCTTACGTTGGCTGGTTCGTCACCATGTGATCAGCACGCCACATCTCATCCCGGATCAAAGCAATAACACCCTTTATCCGCTCAATTTGTTCGAAGAGGTCGTCGCTGAAATCAAAGCTCGATCGGACATGACCCAGGACGAAGTTGATCGACTGATGCAGACAAAGGTAAAGGCAGACAAGGATCGTGCATCTTATCGGGAAAAGATCAATGCCTTCACCAGTCGGGACTATCGCTTTATGAAGTTCATAGTTCGCCGTCTCATCCGAGCGCGCACCCACGCTTTGGATCGGCCTTTGATGTTCTTTTACCCCTATGAAGTCCAGGTGATGGACGAGTTGACCTTCAATAGAAACTCAATAGGGCCTTCGAGCCATTCTGAGTACAAGGCTCGGCAAAAACGCACCGCCCGCGAAAGAGTCTTTGGTTCAGAAAGTGGCATACCAAACTCTTAAAGGCTCGATGAGCTAGACTTTTTCCTAGGCCTGATTGGAACCCGGCGCCGTCTCCGGTAACATTGAGAGGTGAGTTACACGCGCCAACACTCGAACATTTTTTATCTCGTTCTTCTTTTTTTCTCCTCCTCGTTGTTCGCCCGAGAACAGTTGGGAGAACTTAAAGTGGACAACCTCGTCATTCGACCTCAATTCTATTTGATCGAACCTGCTCGGGCAGATTTTCAACTCGGTGAGAGTTTGTTTTCCGTACGTTGGGATATGGATGCCAAAATAGGCGCCGTATTTACCATGGGCTCTAAAAAGTTGCTGGGCACCACAGTTCACTACACGAATTCAGTGAACGAGGATCTGGGCTTTATTGAGGCCTATGGTGAGTTCAATTTTGACTACGGGACAATTCGTGCCGGCCTTCAGCCCGTGATACTTGGTCATGAAGGAGGCGTTGGCGAAAGTGATTTGGAATTGCCAAGAAGCCTTCTTTATCAGCGCCGACTTGCTCCTTTACGAGATGTGGGATTGAGTTACGCGATTGATCACAACAATTATTTTACCCGTCTAATGGTTCATAACGGTGAGAGCGGGGCCAATCAAGATGGGCGTCCTTGGTATACGGCTCGTTGGGGATGGTCTGATCCTGGATTTTGGCGGGTTGGGATTGCTGGCCAGACAGGTAGCACAAAGCCCTCTTCCACCGCATCAAGTGGCGATACTCTCGCAGGAGTGGATCCAAGCCGTGAAGCCCAATGGCGAATGGGTGGGCCCTTTATCATTTGGACACCGCACAACTGGCGAGTTGGGCTAGAGGGTTATCAAGGTGAACTTGTTCAGCTCAAACAGGTTCGCAAATTCTCAGCGGCCTACCTCAATATGACTTACACTGGGCGTAAATGGTTCTTTGCCGTCCGTCTTGACCACTTTGACCCCAATCACGACGTGGATCGGGACGTGGAACACCAAATTTCAGCGGGAATTGGTCTGTTAAGTGCCAGACGCACCTCCCGAATTTTTCTAGTTGCAACGAAGCAGTTTGAAGTTGGAGCACAAAGGCCCAATGATGAACTTCGTTTGATTTGGCACCTCACTCCTCAATTGCCTGCAAAAGTTCCTGAGCTCTAGAAATTTTGACCCTGCACAAACCCCGAGCTATAACCTCCCATAATCTTGATGATTCATGACGCGGGAGGTCGATGTGACGTTTAAGAAGGTGGGAGTCGTGGGAGCTGGGCAAATGGGAAATGGGATCGCCCAAGTGGTGGCGATGCACAAAGTGCCCGTGGTCATGATGGATGTGAACTCTTCGGCCTTAGACAAAGGCATGCAAACAATTTCTTCGAGCTGCGATCGCTTGATCAAAAAGGAGCAGCTCAGTGAGAGTGACAAGAAGGAATTGCTTGCTCGCATTCAAACTACAACGGAAATGTCGGGCCTCAAAGATTGCGATTTAGTTATTGAGGCGGCCACAGAAAATATCGACCTTAAACTTAAGATTTTCAAAAGCCT
>JAPKGD010000402.1 GCA_026648125.1 Bdellovibrionales bacterium
ATATGCGGTGTTTATCGCGCCGTCGCCGGCGCGGGCGCAACCGAATGCCATTCCGCACATCTACAGCGCAATCAAATTCGCCACAGAAAAAGGCTGGTGCGAAATCAAGGGGCCGGCCAAGGCCGATTGCAATGAGTTCACGACATTCTGCCGCAACGACAAATGGGCGGAATATGTGAAGGATAATTTTGAGTTGTCCGGTCCCCTGGTCACCCTGAAGCAGGGTCATACGCCTCCGCCAGATGGCGTCATCAGCTATCTGCGCGATAGGCCATTGAATCAGAATCAGCTTCCGCTATTGAGAACGTCGGCATGCTATTGCGAATGCGCCGAAGGCGATACATCGCAGGGTTGTCTCTCGGCCTCTTGTAAATGGAACAACACAGAAGGTGCAGAAATTGTCGCAACCTTTTGTGATGTTCACAAATGCCGTAACACCGGGATTTCGAATTAAAGTCTGAACATGGTAGGGCTTTTGGTGCTCGAAACGCGCAGAAACCAGCTTCTTCTCACCCTCATAAAGGCGCGAGACAATCTCAGGCAATTGATCGATGGCGTCTGTGCCGAGAACAAAATCAAGCAAGGGTACGTCCTTTAAAAGGCGGTCCTTTTCTTGCTGGGCAACACAACCAGTAACACCAATCCTCAGAAGTGGATTGGACTCCTTAAGTTTACGGTACCGCCCCACCTCCGAGTGCACCTTATGTACTGGCTTTTCACGCACACTGCAGGAGTTAATAATAATCAAGCTCGCCTGTTCTGGTGTGCCCACCGGGGCAAAGTTCACCATTTCCAGAAGCGATAGCATCCGCTCGCTGTCATTTTCGTTCATTTGACAGCCATAGGTTGAAATAAATACACCTTGGCCCTTGCCGATGTTGGCGCTGAGTGAATGTGACAGCACCTCTGACACTTAAAGCCTCCTTTAAAGTTCTTTCCAAAGCTGTCAGTATTTGGCCCAATTTAAGAAAAGACGCTTGGGGGCCATTGATGAAGATTGTCCTAGCAGCTTTGGAGACTTATAATGCTGCAACTTGTAAACGTCAAATTTGATAATATAGAGGTTTTATGGAACCACGTCGAAGTCGCTCCGCTAAATGGACCAATCTCCCTTCGGACTACACCAAACAGGTCGTTGACGCCCTGCGGGAGTCTTTTCGAGACGAATCAAAGAGCGGCACCTTTCTGGTCGAAGGGCGCATTTACGCCGATGAAATCCTACTCAGGATGGGCTTTCTCGAGAAGGGGCGCTTGAGACAAACAAATTTTGAAATCTCCGTCGACTATAAGGCCGGCAAAGAAGACACCATGAAACTACTCAATTTAGCCATGGACGTCGGCGCCACGATGCTCGAAGAGCTGTTTGCTTCCACCAGCGACGCCGACTTTCCGCGAACTTGGCAACCTTTTGAGGTGGAAGGAAAGATTCTTTATCTGCAGTTTTCTGCAACCAATTCAGATCTGGAGAAGCAGGCCGATGAGCTTCTTGGCAAGGATAGCGGGCGTCTCGTCGAGGGCGAAGATGAGGTCGGCGAAGAAGAAAGCCTCGAGTCGATAAAACGCCGCCTTGGAGTTGATGACGAAGAATAGCCGAGACCGGCTATTCTTATAAATTAACAAATTGCTCAAGGATTTTTAGAAGTCTTCTTCTTCTCGCGCCGAACTTGGCTCAGACATTCCCCGAACTTCGTCGATAAGATTTTCACCCTCGTCCTCGAACTCATTGTCACCCTGTGACTCATCAATCTCAAGCTCTTGAATCGCGGCTAAAAATTCCTTTTCACTTCGGAGATCTTTTCTCAACATATCCAAGAATTTATCTGGATAACGAGCCGTCAGTTCCTCGATGTATCTCTCGAGCTTACCTTCGGTGAGAATTTTCTTTCGAACCTGAATCTTCTTCCAAAACAAAAGGTAATGATAGCGGCAGTAACCATCTACTGTGGCCAACTGATCGCAATCTTTTACCCGACAATATCGGCGACCTTCCGCATCCGTTAAAACAACTTCTTCAGGTGCCTCAGGTGGTTCCGATTCAACAATCTCCACTTCTTCAATCACGACCTCTGTAACCGGAGGTTTCTTGGCTTTTAAGAGATCTTTCGCCTTAGGGGCCACCTTTGCATCGGCGGTCACCTTTGCTTTAGCGGGCTTTGCTTGCGCCTTCGCCTTGGCCTTCACGGCTGGTTTTGACGCAACCTTTCCTTTGGCCTTTACAGCCACTTTCTTAGGGGCCTTGGGCTTGGCCTTGGGCTTGGCCTTTATCTTTGCCTTGCCAGAAGCCTTTTGGGGCGCTGCCTTCTTTTTTGCCGCTACTTTTTTAACTACCTTTTTTGCCTTTGCCATGGCTCGAAACCCTCGATGATTTTCTTCAGGCCGTCAACTGATTTTAGGAAGTGACTTTTGGCTCCTAGCGAATCCGCACGGGGCCACTTTGCGTACGAATCACCACACTTCCATCCGCACTACCCCTCAGCCTTCCGCGCATCACCCTTTGCCCCGCCAGCTGTTCGGAGCGCAAATAAGAAGGACCCGATATTCCTCCCTCTACGGAAGAGACGGATACACTTGCTGCCGATCCAGGCAAATCCAGGCTAACCGCTCCAGACTGAGTTGTGACCCGAACCTCGTCAGCCTGCGCCAATTTTCCAGTAATTGAGGCTTCGTCACTGGAACCCTTCAGACTCCCCTGAAAACTAGAAATTTTTATCGGCCCTCTCACCGTTTCAAATTCGATCTTCCCTTTGCCGCCGTTCACTGTCAGCGGCGTTTTGAAACCATGAAAATCTTGGTGCCCCTCATTCTGAGAAAGCACTGTCTCT
>JAPKGD010000403.1 GCA_026648125.1 Bdellovibrionales bacterium
CAATTGCCGACCATCGTGGCGCCATAGTGGCTCAGCACATCGTTGATGGGATTGGCAATCGCGGAGGTCGAGCTGCCGGCATACAGCAAGCCCACGGCCCGCGGATTGGTGGTCACATCTTCGACCATCAACGAGCCGGAGTCGCCGGAATTCAAGAACGCGCTGCGCCTGTTCTTGATTACGATTTGACCGGTAAAGGTCTTGGTGAAAGCCGCGCCGCCAGCGCATTCATTGTCGTAGGCCACGCTGACGGTGGCATTGAGGCCGCTCACCGTGCTTCTGGTCAAGCCGGTGGTACGGCCGCTCTTCTTGACCGCTTGATTGATGAAAGCGGCAACCGTTTAGCTTTTGCGAATCAATAAGTTTCTTTGCGCCAAAGAGGTCAGTGTTTTCTCCACGCCAAATGCCAAAGTGCGCGTCCCAACCCAGGGTGTTTAAAGAACCCAGCTCGTTCGCTGTTGAGCTCGTCTCATCCGCCAGATCCATGGCTTTCAATTTCAACGGTGAAGTCACCGCAGCGGCAATAAGTCCCATGGACTGCAAACACTGAAGCGTCACCTTCGTACACTCCTCCTCACGCATCGGTATGGCCACCACGGGAATTTCTTTCGGCGCAAAGAAGTTGGTATGCTCTGCAGGCGTCCAACTATGCCCCACCGGATACCCCACCACTGCAGCAAATTGGCTCCATTTTCCCGCCAATCTCAACCATTCACCAAGAGTGGGTTGGTCGGGTGCAGATCCTTCTCCTTCTCGCCAAAATCCCAAGGCCTGTTGTTGACCAAAAAGGCTTCGATACCAACTCCACCGCCCGTCCCGAGACATCGGCAAGAAGGCCCGCTTTCCAGGCTCCTCCAAAAACCAATCATGTCCTCTTTGCAGTTCTGAAAAGTTGGCAATTGGGATCGCCAGTTTAAGTATATTGGCGGTCCGAGGCACACTTCTCAAGAGGGCCGCCAAATCATCTCCCCGCTGATGTTGAGACACTACAAACGTTTCAACTGACACAGGAGGGGTTCCCAGTTCAAGGGCCCAATCAACTCGAGCCTGTCTCCATGGGTGAGGTACGACCCTGAACTTTCGCAAACTAAATAGGGCCATGGAAGGATCTAGGTGATCAGAAATTTCACCCAAAATTGCATCACTTAAGAGATCATCACGAAGCTCAATACCTCGGGGCCTAAAACTGCTGAGCCTTTTCACAGTACTTACTAAACGTCTCTGATCCAATCCTTCGGGGACAAGGGTCACGTACCCTTTCGCCTCGACCGGCTTAAAGCCCATCAACATGGCTTCAAAATCAGTGGGAACCTGAAAGCCTTCCGACAGAATCACTTGGTGATCGGCCCAATCGCGAAAGCGCTTTTCTCGAAAAGTCGCGCGAGCAAAAAACTCATCAAGTGGGCTCAGCTCGGGATTGAGTCTTGGTCGATCCAAAAAAATTCGTCCAATTTGATCGCTGGGTCTGCGGATCCACCAAGTTTTTGATCCCTTGGGAAAATCACCTTGAAATCCCGCTCCGAGAGAAATCCATAAGTCCTCATTACCCACCGGCTCAATCAGCGCCTGCAAAGTTTTGTTCTCAAGGCGGCGAAAAGCCTCCTCTCCTTGAGATTCAAAAATCTCGTCAATAGAAAGTCCTTCACGACAGGAGACCTCCTCGTCGAGATCAAATGCTAAAATGGATGTCCCGCTTGATTGGGCGTACGTTTTTATTCTCTTCAAAAGAGCTGATTTTCCGCATCCTCGATGACCAATCAATAAATTGATCATGACTCAAGACCAACCGCGGCCCAGAAACCTGGAAAGCTTTTGCTGACGACCGATCGATTGAGAATCTCAATGGGCTCACCGTTTAAGCGATAGATTGCAGCCGCCATGGCCATGCGATGATCTTGGTCGGGATCAAAAGAAATAGCCGCCTTCAATTTAGAGCTCGAATCTCCGGTAATCTGAATGCCGTCCGTGTACTCTTTGACGTCTCTACCTGTGAGCCGGATCAATTCGAGAGTCCGCTGTTTTCTTTGCGACTCTTTGTATTCAAGTTGAGGTGCACCCTCAATAAAGCTTTGCCCATCTGCCAACGATGCCAACACGGCTAGGGAGGGAAATAAATCGGGTGAGTTGGTTAAATTCACACGGACCGCCTTCAATTTCTGACTACGCTCAATGTGCAGATTGTTATCCACTTGCTCGATTTTTACGTTCATATCCTTAAGAATTTCAATGAATCGATAATCCGGCTGAAGACTTTCAGTGGGAACGCCGGTTATTGTGGCCTGACCCGCCACCGCCGCAGCTGCCGCCAATGCAAAGGCAGAGCTCATGTCCGGCTCAACTTCATATTGAAGTTGAGAGATTTGTTGGTGAGCCGGCACCCTTAACTCGTTTTGGTCCATTTCAATTTTCATTCCCAAGGCACGTAAGAATTGAATGGTCATTTCTAGGTAAGACGTCGATACAGGATGAGGCCCCAGCAAAATGCAAAGAGGAAAATCGAGACCCCACGAACTTAATAACACTGCAGAAGCAAACTGGCTTGAGCGATCCATGGGAACGTGTAAAGCGTCGCCCACCATCTTCCAACCCCAGCTCTGAACTTTAAGATTTGAAGCCTGCCACTCGACCGCGCAGCCCAATTGTCCCAAGACCTTTCCTAATTCGCCTTGGGGCCGAGAAAAAAGTCGTTCGGTACCTCTTAAGAGATACCGCCCTTGCTCGCGAGCCACCCTCAGAGCCATAAACCGCAATACTGTTCCCGCTTGTCCACAAGGTATTTCTTCGCCCTGAGAAAACTTAAAG
>JAPKGD010000404.1 GCA_026648125.1 Bdellovibrionales bacterium
TGATGCTTTATGCGCCGACTAAGAACCACACCGGAGGCCACGGTCTTTTGACCCTCCTTGACCCAAAAAACAGGAATCATGCGCTCTTCGAAGGTCTCTTTCGCCGAGGTCGCAATTTTGTTCACCTCATCGGCGGAAAGAAGAACAATTTCCTTGGTAATGCTCGCCTTTGGAAAGCGGACTTTGAGCGCTTCATCGGGCTTTAGATAAACTTGGGCCGAGGTGTTAAAACACCATACCAATCCCCAAATCCAAACGATCGTCTTCATCTCTGGCCGCGTTCCTTCGTATGTCGAGACTTCCTTTTACCACAACCTGCGGGTGAGGGAAGTAATTCACACCAAGAGTCCAAATCTTCTTCTCTAAAGAACGGTCTCTTTGAGTGGCTGCGTCCTGCTTCTCAGCTTGCAGGTCATAATCCGTATATCGTGCAAATAATTTAAGCTTCTTCGGCCCAAATTTGCCTCGGAGAACGTCATGTGCGACGGAAATATGGCCTCCCTTGACAGACTTTCCAGGCAGGGTGGCCGCTGGAGTAAAGCGGGCATCGGTGAGTTGACCCTGGGCCCAAAGAGCTTCTAGTTCCCAGTGCCAAGCCGCCCAACTCAAGTGGGTTTCCCAAAGTTCGACATGAGCTCGGCCCAATGTCACAGTTCCCATTTGTCCAGAATCTCCGGTGTAATAGGAGCCGCCGACCTCAATATTGGAGCGTGGGCTCCAATCGATGCGACCAATCACAGCCAGATCTTCTGCTTGGGCATTCCCGCCGCCCTGGCGGAATTCACGAATCCAGGTTCCAGGCGAAGAAGGCGTTGAATTGACCTTTAGTCCGTTGACCACGCCGAGTTGGTAACGCCAACGATCCTTTGAGCCAAAAATCATGACTCCATTTTCATGCCAGGTGCTCGGAATCAAATTCGATTCAGTCTCTGGACGAAGAACGCTCTGAAAGTAGGTTGGTTCGTGGCGCAGATTGGTGATTCCCATGGGCAAAAGAATATGCCCGGCGCGAACCCCAAGCCCTGGTCCAACAATGAAATCCAAATAGGCAAATTCGATGGCGACCTCATCGCCATGCTCGAATTCAATTTCGCTATTGAAGATAAGGGAATCTGAAAAGCGATAACTGATGTAGGGCACGACGCGGTAGACATCAGTGGTGTTTCCAGTTGTTCCACCACGGGGATCTTTGTAAATGATTTCTCCATAGCCACCGATCGAGAGATCGGATTTACTAAAATAGACCTTAGAAGCGCCGGCGCCCATTCCCATAAATCCAGACGATGTAAACTCGGTTCCCCGAGACTCTTGCTTGAGTCGAGACACTTCTTCGCTCAGGGCCCCGATCGATCTTTGCTGGCTTTCTTCCAAACGTTGCAGTCTCAGTTCTAGAGAGTCTTTGGTTTCAGCAGCTTGAGCCGAAGAGACTAAAAGATGGGCGAGGATAAAGAAGGCGATGGATTTCATAACTTTCTCCGTTTTGATGAAGTTCGAAACTGCCACTTGAGCCAGGAAATTGTCAAAGAATCCACGGTGGAGAGGTGACCGATTTTCAATTGTCTGGAGAGTTGGATTTCAAGTGGCTTTCAATTAGGCTAGGCAGAGATATGAGCCAGGATGTCACTGCTCCACAGGGGCGTTATTTTTTTGCCGTTTATTCTGATCAATGGAGGCGTGAAGTCCAAATTAAGGATGTCGTCGTTCGGCTGAAGCGGGATGTGAAGAAGCGCGAGTGGGACTGTCATTGGACTCCACCAGAAAACTATCATGTGACCATTAGTTTTTTAGGAGGCTTAACCGAAGAACAAGTGGCGGCCTGCCGAATGGCAGGTGAGGACGCCGCAGAGCAGCTGTCACCTTTTATGGTGGAACTTGCCAATTTAGGTGCGTTTCCTGAGATCGAAGTGGGAAGAGTTTTGTGGATCGGAGTTCGTAAATCACAGAAAATTATGACCGTATTTGAGGTTCTTACAGACAGGTTACGACGAAGAGGCCTGCCCATCGAAGAGAGAGAGTTTTTGCCACACCTCACACTTTGTCGGCTAAGAACCGCACGAAATCTGACAGATTGGATGTCGCCATTTAGAAGGCGAAATTTTGCCAAATATCGAATCGAACGATTGGAACTCTTGAGGTCGCAAAATTTTGGACCACGCATTGTTTTTGAGACGATCTGCTCTTGGAGACTCAGTGGTAATGACTCGGCTCTGCCAGAATGAAGAAGGGGATTTCCACAGAAAACTCTTCTCCGCTAGGGCCAAGCATAAGGTACGATCCCCGCATGCTTCCAGTCGGGGTATTTAGAGGGCAATACGAAGTGTAAGAGAAGGTCTGCCCCGGCCTAAGATGGGGTTTTTCGCCCACCACACCATCGCCTTTAACCTCTTGGCTGAGGCCATTGCCGTCCATAATGATCCAATGTCTGCGTAACAATTGAACAGTGACGTCGGAGTTGTTCTCGATTTCGACTTCGTAGCTAAAAATATAATGGGAGCGCTTGGGGTCTGATTGCTCAGGCTGGTAGCGCGGAGTGACTTTGACGCAAATGCTGTGGGTGGTCGAAGTAAACATATGTACCGGAATGCCGTCATGGACTTCGTTAGTCAAGGGTTCTCATTTGACCGGGGACTTGGAGGGAGCATACAGTGTTCGCATATTTTTAGTTTAGAAGGAGCTACGATGAAACTGGGGCATATAGGCTTGGCCATTTCTATGGTCATTTTGGGTTTGGGATGTGATGGAAGTAAAACTCCAAAAACGGACAAAGAGAAATACAGCTACGCAATTGGCTATCAATTTGCC
>JAPKGD010000405.1 GCA_026648125.1 Bdellovibrionales bacterium
CCAGGTCACGTTCACCGATCGCGCCGGCAACAGCGAGCAAACTGTCTTCATCACGCAGGAGCAACTCGCGCTGCAGCCGATCGATCTGATCGGACGCACATTGCGTGAAATGCCCAGCGGAACACTGTCTTCGGCGTGTATATCGATGTTCTCGCCGCGGCAAATGAACATGGGGGCGGGATTGTTCCGGGTCAATACGATCGTGTTGCTGTGCAGGTCGACCGACGCAATATTCAGGGTGCAGGTCACTTTTCCCACGCGTTCGGCGAAGAGGGCATCTGATGCCGCCCTGGCTGCCGCTCCATCGCGCACGCCTTCCGCGATCAGGCTGATCACTTTCCGCACCACCATCATGGAAACCGCTTTTGCGCCTCGACCGCTGGTCTGGCCATCGGCAAGCACTACAGAAAGCCCGCCGGTGGGGCGTTCGATCACTTCAAGCGTATCCCCGCTTTCAGATACCGCGTATTTGTTGATCTTCGCAACTGCGATCTGGAGTTCCATGCTTCGGATTTTACTTCCAATTCGACTTGACGTCACTGCCTTGCGCATATATAATCAGCGCGCTTCGTAAAAACCAGACCAGACGGGCATGCGCCCGTCTGATGCATGTATAAAAGGAGAACGTTTCATGACACCCCATCCAAAGCGCAAACATTCGAAGGGCCGCCGCGACCGCCGCCGCTCACAGGACGCATTGATCGCCACGAACCTCGTCACCTGTTCCAACTGCGGGAATAAACGCCTGCCGCATGTGGTCTGCCCGAACTGCGGACACTTCAAGGGGCGCGAAGTGTACGAGGTCAAGAAAGAAAAGAAATCCTCCGAATAATCGAACGGGTCGTGACATTCACGACCCGTTTGTGTTTTAATGGCAGATGTCATTGCGAGGGCGCTCTTGTTTTTGCCCGAAGCAATCGCCCAGATTGCCGGCAAATTTCTTTGGCCCGCCATTACTGAATCACAAAAAACCGAACTCAGCAGCCCAGCCGCCAGAACCCCGAACACCCATTTTGTCATAGAACCCCGCCTTACCTAGAGTTTTATGACTCATAGTGTAAGAGGCGCCGTTCGTCCATGGTCAAAATTTACAAAGAGCGATCCAAAGCAAATAAAAATCAATTGCTTAAAAATGAAACAGGCCAAGAGAGTTACTCTTGGCCTGTAAGGTTAATGGCGAAGATTGCTCGCCAACCCTATCCATCATCAATGGACTAGGTGGCGATCACCTCCGCCGTTGGTTTGTCACATAAACTTACCATCCGCACCACCTCCTTCCAGGCTCAAGAGAGCCGATACTCCTAAGTATCAACTGACTTGAGGTGACTGACCAGATCGATGTTTTTATGGCCGCCACAAGTATGCATTATGCCGAGACGCACAACACTCCAGGAACAGGTGCTTAGGGGATAGACATTTTTAGGAGCAATGGCGCCGGCAATTGAAGAAAAACCGTCCACCAACTTTTCAGTCCGAATATTTCTTTAAATCTTAAAGTTCCGATTAGTTACATAAAAACAAAGAGTTAAGTCAGCCCAAGAATGAGACACCTGAGTTTATTCAGTGGGATCAATGAGTTGAGCTTACCGCCACAGGCACCCTTTCCCTCTTTATAGACCTCGACCTTTGTCGATAAAGTTAAGAAGCAAGACCTGTATGTATGCTGCGCTCGGTCTTCACGAGGAAGACTCGAAAGAAACTTAATTGGGATGACCAAAAGGGGAATTGGATATGGGCATACAGAACGTCTGTGAACGTATTTTGCTTGGGGCAGCCATATTGTCCTTAATGGCCTGCGGTGGCGACTCATCCACATTCTCCATCCTTCCCGACGGGGACACTTTTTACCAAAACAGTTCTTCCGCGAATTCAAGAATAGATATCCTTTGGGTTATCGACAATTCCGGCTCCATGGAGTCTTCACAAACTAATTTAGCTAATAATTTTCCATCATTTATTAATGGTTTTTCCTCTCGGAACCTTGATTTTCAAATGGGTGTGGTCGCCACTGATACCTTTATCGCACTTCCTTCTATGAAGCCGATTTATGATAGCTTTCAGTCTTCCTATTACATGAAGCAGCGCCCTCAAGGCGATTGGGCAGGACTGCGCGACGGATATGCCACTCACTCCGGAGTGTTTATCATCAACGCGCTGACACCCAACCTCAATAATGTTTTTGTTACCAATGCAACTCAAGGCATAGATGGGTATGGAGATGAACGTCCTCTGCAAAGCATGAAGGTTGCTCTCGACAGCCCCCTGAATGCGGGTTTTCTCCGTCCCAATAGTTTTTTGGCCGTGATCATGCTGACCGACGAAGACGACTTTAGTCACGACGGTACAAACTATTTGTACAACCAGTATACCAACCCATCCCTGCACTCGATTCCAAGTTACGTCGATTACTTGGATCAGCTCACTTCATCTCAGCCTGATCGCCGCAGGTACAACGTTCACTCCATTGCCATTCAAGATCAAACCTGTTTGAGCCAACTGAATGGTACCTTCTCTGGTCGCCTTATCGCGCAACGAGTGAACGCCTTAGCCGACGCCACCGGAGGGATTCGCGCTTCTCTTTGCGGAAGCTTCGCCGCTCAACTCGAGTTGATAGCGGACAATATTATTGAGCTTTCAACGCAGTTCTACCTCAGCCGAGTCCCGGACCCCTCAACAATTGTAGTTCGCATAAATGGGGTCGTTATACCGTCTTCGGGTTGGTATTATAACTCTAGCGCCAACAGCATTGTCTTCCAAAAGGCTTACATTCCGCCACAAGGGGCTCAAATCCAAGTTGCCT
>JAPKGD010000406.1 GCA_026648125.1 Bdellovibrionales bacterium
AGGAAGATTATTTTGAGCTCTCGCCTCCTTCGGGACACCGACGCCTCAGAATGAAGAAGCGTCGAACCTCTCTGTCAAAAACTGAGCGCAAACGGCTGATCACAAGTGTTTTAAGCTGTATGGAAAGTTCCGAGTCCTCTCAAGATCTTCCCCTGCTATTTCTTGGACCAGCAAAAATAGCTGGTGATTTTAAGAAATTCTCCGATCTTAGTAACTTCATTGCCCGGGACAAGGAGATTGGTCAGGGCGAGGATGTTGAAAGTCTGGCAGGTTATGCCAGAACGGTCTTAACTCCTTTATGGCAAGAGAGGGAACGGCAAGAGGTTCTTCAGTTTAGAGATGCGAAGGCATTAAGCCGAGCCGTTGAACAGCTACATGAAATTTCACGGCTTGCTTGTCTCGGCAAAATTAAAACTCTTTTCTTGGCAAAAACTTCCGAAATTTGGGGTGTTTTGCAGAGGCAATCCGGACGGATCCGCTATCATCAGCAGCAGATCAACGCCATAGACGACGATATACTTGATGACATTGCTGGAGAAGTCATCAGTAGTGGAGGACGAGTGTTTATCCTTGAGAGAAAAGATATGCCCTCGGCATCTCCTGTGGCGGCGATAATTTCGGCGTAATCTCTCGTGCGACCAGTATGATCTAAGTGCAGCTAGCGCTTTTTATAAGTGATAAACGTGAAGGCGGGCGACCCCGGTCGCTCGCGCTCTTCAATCACTTCGAAATTCTGTGGTGAAAGAGCGGGGTACTTGGCGTCCCCCTCAACTTGAGCGTGGATTCGGGTCAAATAGACAAGGTCCACGAGGGGGAGGGACTCCCGGTATATCTCTCCGCCACCGATGATAAAGACCTCATCGCCCCAATTCGGAGTTTCTTCCTTAGCAATATGAATTGCATCGCTTAATGAAGAGACGACCTTTGCTCCTTCAATGGTATACCCAGTTTGTCGAGTGATAACGATATTCAACCGGTTGGGTAAGGGCTTTCCCATGGATTCAAAAGTCTTTCGGCCCATAATCACAATATGGCCCTTAGTCTTTTCTCGAAAGAATTTCATGTCTTCTGGAATGTTCCAGGGCAAGGAGTTGTTGGAGCCAATGACATTATTTTCAGAAGCTGCAACGATGTGGGATAAGATCAAATGGGCCTCCTTACAGATCTAGCTCGTTTGGCGCCACACGAAATTTATAATACGGGTGAACGCGCTCAATCAATTGTAATGGAGAGCATCCCCAAATCGTAGTCACCCCACTTTTTGCGATTTTCGGTTCGAAGTCGCGCCTTCACTTTTAAAGGAAAGGGTCTACTGTAAGCTTTAAGGCCGTCTGCTGAATATTCCTTTATTGGGACGTAGGAGACGAACCGAGCATCATCAATGCTGAAACCCAAAATAAACTGATCCGTATGTACTGTACCCTCTTCTGGGTCTAAGAATTCTGCCGTACTTAAGGCGGCGTAGTTACCGTCATTATCTCTGTAACTGCACATGCTTCGTTTACGACTTGTGAGTGTATAACGCATCTCGAGTGATTGAGTTCCATTCAATGCGGCTTGTGCTTCTCTCCAGCCGGGTACATCGCGATAGATTGAGTCTTTGTAAACTTTGTCGACAGAGGCAGAGACCTTAACTGATCGCGGACATTTTTCGACCTCAATGGCAGATGCACCTGTCGCAATGAGAAACGAAAACCCAACAGTTAATGCTTTTTTTAAACTCATAAATCTTTCTCCCCTTTTATCCGTGAGAAGTTCTCTCAAAGGGAATGGAAAGCATCAAATATCAAAAGGAATGGTGGAAAAAAGACAGTCTGAAAGAGTGGGGTGGCGACTTAACGCTACGCCCCCACTCAGAAAGGGCCCTCAAATGGCCACTTCTGCTTTGATGTGAGGGTGCGGGTCGTAGTTGACCAACTCGAAGTCCTCAAATTGAAAGTCAAAAATCGATTTCACATCGGGGTTGATCTTCATTTGCGGAAGCGGCCGAATATCACGAGTGAGTTGAAGCCGAGCTTGATCCAAATGATTGCGATACAAATGTGCATCACCAAGCGTGTGCACAAAATCGCCGGGCTTCAAATTGCAGACTTGAGCCATCATCATGGTTAATAGGGCATAGCTCGCAATATTAAATGGGACGCCCAAAAAGACGTCCGCAGAGCGCTGGTACATTTGGCAAGAGAGAGTTCCCTTCGCCACATAAAATTGAAAGAATGCGTGGCAAGGCGGGAGCGCCATCTGATCGAGTTCCCCTGGATTAAAGGCAACGACAAGATGTCTTCTCGAGTCGGGATTCGTTTTAATTTGCTCCACCACATTGGCAATTTGATCAATGGATTTACCATTCGGCGTCTGCCACGAGCTTCCCTCCCGTCGGTGGCTTCGTGATGGGAAATGGGGGATCGACCACGATTTCCCGCTTTTGTGTCTCTTTCCCGCTGTGCTCGTAATCCGCCGGGGACGCGCGGGGCATTCCTTCTGCAGGCTGCGGAACTCGCTTCGCTCGGACAGTCCTCGCCTGCGCCAGGAATGCCCAACATCCCGGGCTACGGTGATTGTGGCGGGGCGGCCCTTGGCGTGCGACAGAATGCGTCGCTTCCTCTCCGCAGGTAGGTGGGGGCTGCAGGCGGGGGACCAGAACAAGCATTTCGCGGAGTACCTGCTTCGCCCCCATCGAGTTCTGCTTTTCCGTCGTGATGCGCCCACGGTCCCCGGATGCGTGCGGGGTGTTCCTGGAGAGGCGAGGACTGTCCGAGCCCGCAGGGCGAGTTCCGCAGCCTCGGAAG
>JAPKGD010000407.1 GCA_026648125.1 Bdellovibrionales bacterium
GGCTTTCCGCCTTCCGGAGTGTAAGTGAGCGTGAGCTTGCCCTTTCCTTTGGTCAAAATATCTGTGGCGCGGTACTGATCACCAAAGGCATGTCGACCAATCACGATGGGCTTTGTCCATCCTGGAACCAAGCGCGGAATGTTCTTACAAAGAATGGGCTCGCGAAATACAGTTCCATCAAGAATGTTGCGAATGGTTCCGTTCGGCGACTTCCACATTTTCTTTAGGTTGAATTCTTTGACTCGTGCTTCATCTGGAGTAATGGTCGCGCACTTAATGCCCACGCCGTACTGTTTAATGGCGTTAGCTGCATCCACTGTCACCTTGTCATCAGTTTTGTCACGATACTCAATGCCAAGGTCAAAATATTTAATGTCGATATCGAGATAAGGAAGAATGAGCTTGCTTTTGATAAAGGCCCAAATGATGCGGGTCATTTCATCGCCATCGAGCTCCACCACTGGGTTTTTGACCGAGATCTTTTTCATAGACTGTTCCCTTGGTTAATTTGGGCCCCAGATTCTTAAAACTGAGCCACTCGGTCAATCACCTAACGCACGGCTTCTACCGGTCTTTTCGCCTGTCCGATATAAGGTCGGCATGAGCACTGAAATTCTCCGCCTTTCAGGCCCCGAATTAAAGCCCTACTTGGACCACCTCGGCGGACTCAGAATCGCGGTGTTTCGAGAATTTCCCTACTTGTATGAAGGAGACCTTGATTACGAGCGAAACTACCTCAAAACCTACCTCAAAACCCGGGAGAGCCACATCACGTTGGTCTTTTCGGGTAAGGATCTCATCGGGGCCACCACCGCTATTCTCGCTAAATATGAAGAGGAGGCTTTTAGAAAGCCCTTTGAAAAGGCCGGGTATGACCCACAATCCGTCTGCTATTTTGGAGAATCATTGCTTTTGCCTAACTTTAGGGGGCAGGGCCTAGGCAAGCTTTTTATGGAGGACCGCCTCGCCTTTGCACAAAGGTTCCCGGAGAACAAGTGGGCCTCGTTCTGCGCCGTTGTGAGGGAGCCGAACCATCCGCTTCGACCGGCACAATATCGACCCCTCGATAACTTTTGGCAGCAGCAGGGGTTTAAGCCGGTCGAGGGCTTGACCACAACCTACTCGTGGCGTGACATAGGACAAACTTTTGAGAACCCAAAGACCCTTCAATTTTGGCTCAAAAATCTCAAAGCGGAGGTCTGAGGTATGGCGACTAAAGAAATCGTTTCTCAATACTACGAGGCTTTTAACCAAAAAGACCTTAACACGTTTTTGGGACTTCTCGCCGAGGACGTTGTTCACGATCTCAATCAAGGTGCCCGACAAACGGGAAAAACTCAGTTTCTCAAATTTATGGAAGAAATGAACTCTTGCTACGATGAGCGTGTAGAAGATTTGGTGGTCATGACGGGAGCTGATCCCCTTCGAGCAGCCGCTGAGTTTACAATCGTTGGCAAATACCTGAGATCCCAGTCGGGCCTGCCGCCCGCCCATGGACAAACTTACCGGTTGCCTGTTGGTGCCTTTTTTGAAATTGAAAATGGCTTAGTGAAGAGAATTACCAACTACTATAACCTGAACGACTGGATAGACCAGGTAAGGGGTTAGGCTTGAAGGTTGCGACGACGCAATTTAGTTTGAGGCCCCTCAAAAGCCCGGATGAATTTTGGAAGCGGGTTGAGGCCATGTGTGATATCGCCCGTGTCGAAGGAGCGGCGGCAATTTGCTTTCCAGAGTATTTTGCTCTTTCGTATGGATTACTTCTTGAAACCACAGGCAGCTTTCGCGAACGCATAAGGCGCTTCACCAATCATGTTCCTGAATTTAATTCCCGACTACAGAGTTTGGCTCAACAATATGAGATGGCCATTGTCGGCGGCACAGTACCAGTCGTTTCTGACGGACAACTGCTCAACCGTTGCCACATCATTCGCCCGGGATATCCCATTGTTCATCAAGACAAAATTCATATGACCCGCTTTGAGGATGAAGAATGGAAAGTCGTAGGTGGCGCAAGAACACTACTCGCCTTTCACTGGAGGAATGTTCTTTGCTCGGTCGCGATTTGTTATGACATTGAGTTTCCCCAAATCAGTTTGGCACTCGCCGAAGCTGGTACTCAGGTTGTGTTTGTTCCGAGTTGTACTGATACAGAACATGGCTACTGGAGAGTCCGTCACTCTGCTGCGGCGCGGGCCATAGAGAACCAAGTTTTTATTGTGATGTCGTCGATTGTTGAAGGAGACACTCAACACCCCGAAATTGACGCTCATTTTGGCCAAGGTGTGATTTTAAGTCCCTGTGATGGGTCCTTTCCTGCAAACGGTATCTTGGCCGAAGGTCGAGTGGGGCACGAAGGTGTGACCACCCAAAACTCAGATATGGCTCAGCTCACACATATTCGCCACCATGGTGCAGTTTTAAATCTTCGAGATGCCCGCCGTGGAATTCGTCCTATTCAAGTTAGGATCGAGGCCTAAGTCCGGTCAAAGGACAACGCAATTTACCCGATATATTATTGATCTCCAAAGGAGGTTTTCGGTGAAGCGTTGGGTGCAGAATTTGATCAATCAGTTTAATTTCGATTCCGAACCCGAGAGACCACTTTCAACCGAAGCCCTTAGTATTTCTGAAGACCGCGCCACACTCCTATTTATTATCGACACCTACAACAAACATATCCTCGAAATTGATCGCCATCCCGTGCGAAAAGTTCGCGAGTCTCTGGATGAGTTTGCTAAAGAGCTCTTAAATCCAGACAGAAAGAACATCGATAAACTT
>JAPKGD010000408.1 GCA_026648125.1 Bdellovibrionales bacterium
GAGAATTTGAGCTGTTCTGGCGCAACCAATTTTAAGGGGGATTTACTATGTTCAAGCAGCTTTTTGGTCTTCTTATCGGCCTCGCTCTCTCGGGCGCCGCCTTTGCCCAGGATTACGGTCTCAGCAAACACGCCGTTTACGGCGCTTTTGGATTTGGTCCTGGCGGTTTTGCTTTAGGTGCTGATTATGAATATCTTGGCAAAAAGGACTACGGAATCGGTGGCTATGTCCGCATGTACCAAAAGGATGATGATCGAGGAGTTCCCGGTGTAACTGCTTTTGGTGGCTTTATTCGCCCCCATTTCAATAAAAAGGCCTGGGATTTTTATGTTTCGCCTGGATTTGGCATCATCAATATCGATGACAATAACGCTTCGCCTGGCGACGCAACCACTTTTGCTGCGAGTTTGGCGTTCGGTCTCCTCTATGATTTGACCGGGACAGCCGCAATCGGAGTTGAAAATATGCGCCACTTTATTTGGTTCGATAAAGACTGGCGAGTTCTGGGCCCCCTGGTCGCAGATACTCTCCTGATCAAATTCCGAGTTCTTTTTTAGTCCTAACCGGCTTTTTGTAAGGCCTTGGTCCATTCACTGATACGGAACAAGGCCGAGCGGGGTGCGTTATTAAAGGCCACCCCGTAGGCTTTTTGAGCTTCACTCCACACCACTTTACCTTCGACCTCAATGGTGTCGCCCTTTCCATCTGGAGAGCTGATCTGCATGCGTACGACGCCACCGTTCTCGAGCATGGCTTCTGTATTGAGCTGCACACCGCCAAGGGAAATGCTTGAGATCGATCCCACCAGCTGGCGCTCGCCCACTTGAACTGAAACTTCACTGTTAATGCGGAAGCGCTCATATCGACGACGGTTTTCTGGAGCGCGAGACTTCAACCACTGCGCAAACAGAACCGGAGCGACCAAGAGAGCAACAACTAAAAGAATATACCAAGTCTGAGTCTGGGGCGCTGGAGGACCATCCCCAAAGGTGTTCTTGGAATCTCGATAGAGTTTACCAACCAAGCCACAGCCTCCGCCGGCCAAAGACGAGGCCAGTTCACGGTTTTGACTAAAGGCCCCGTAATAAGCGGGCTGACTGCTGTCCACGACCGCCGTCTTTGAGTAGTTAATAGCCTGCGAGGCATCCAAACGGGACTCGGTGTAAACCTTGTTCATCAAACCAGCCACAGCATCCGCTTGGCTAAATATAATTGATTTAATTTGATAGCCGAGCATGTTGGGCGATTCGACCTTCATCTGTATGGCTACTCCAGAAACAAAGGGCGTCGCCATGCTCGTACCGGAAGCACTCGCCCATCCACCTGGAACCGTGCTGTAAATAAATACGCCAGGAGATCCAATATGAACAGTGCGTCGGCCGTAGTTTGAAAACGAAGCAAGTGTATCCGCATCCGTTGTTGCCGCCACAGACATAATATTCGGAACATCATAGGTTGCCGGATACATGGGAGCATTATCGTTGTTGCCTGCAGCATTTCCTGCGGCTGCAGCAAATGCGGCGCCCATATCGTAGGCGTAAGCAATGGCCTCATGGAGAGCCCCACTGTATCCACCGCCACCCCATGAGTTATTTAAAACGACAGCCCCGTTTTGAACGGCATAATAAATGGCCTTTATCGCATTCGAAGTTGAACCCGAGCCATTTCCATCCAAAAACTTTAGGGGCATAATCGCTATACGAGATTCCTGAAGATTTGCCGCAAGAATATTCTGATCCACACTCATGATAATGCCTGAAACGTGAGTGCCATGGCCGTCATCGTCGTAAATCACCCATGAGTTATCGACAAAGTTGAAACCATGAATATCGTCCACATAGCCATTGTGGTCGTCATCGATGTTGTTGCCGGGAATTTCGTTTGGATTTGTCCAAATCGCGCCCGTATCTTTAAAGACGGGATGATCCAAATCAAGCCCAGTGTCGATGACTGCAACAATGGGTTTTGCCACTGCGGACGATGCATAGGTTTTAGTTTGATGAAATTGATCAATCCCAATGTCCACTCCGCCAGTGGCCCAGACCGTACTTGCAGCACCTTGGCTTTGAACGATGGATTGCAGCTCTTCGGTTGAGAAGGTCTTTTGAAATCCAACGGCGTCGGCCTTGGTCACAATGTAATTAGGCTCTGCATATTCGACGTCGGGATCTTTGCGGAGTTCAGAAAGGGCCTCTTCCACACTCTGGCCCTTCTTAATTCCAAAGTGATATAGCCCCATCTTGCTAAAGTTACCCTTTAAGTTCATTCCCTTTTCGCTATGAGCTTTTCCCATAAAGGCATACGACTCTTTAGAGCCTGGAGAGGACTTCAGTTTTACAATGATTTCACCTGGGACGTAGGCCTGCCCAAAAGCAACCGCCGGGAGGGCGACAAAAATAGCTAAAATAAAAAGATACCTACGAGTGTGGAACAATCCTCACTCCCCCTGTCCTATATTATTAGTTTCGGACTAAGGTCAGGAAAAGTGAAGAGAGTGGGCCTTAAACGGTTCGAATCGAGCCAATCTTGCCGAACATTTTCACAGTTTGGTTGCGCAAGAACGTCTCATTCTGAGAATTCTATTTTTACTGGTTCAACAAACTGGAATTGCGCCTAATTGATGCGCTTCCAATTATGCCCTTTGCCCAATTGCCAAATGCGTCCATGTGCTTTCGCGAGGAGAGGTAGTCATCTAACACCCCTGCTGTCTCTCGAGATTGAGAAAATTCTTTGACCACCACGATGTGCTGCTCACCATTGGCTTTGACAATCTCAGGAAC
>JAPKGD010000409.1 GCA_026648125.1 Bdellovibrionales bacterium
AAGGCCGACACGGCCGTCACCACCGCCGCGGGCTTGTCGACGTGCGGGGCGTGCCGGCACCCCGAGAGCGTCACCGGCTCGAGCTGCTTCACGAGGCTGCCCAGGCAGGTCACCAACCCGCTTCAATTATGATGGCATGATTGTATTCTTGCACAACCAAAGCATTAATTTTTTGCACATCTGAATAAGAGAAAAGTTCGTTATTTGGTGAGTAAACTTGTGTGCCGATTGTAATGCCTACAACATCTGCTAAATCTCTCAATCCTGCCACAGACCAAAATAGTTCGCCTGTTTTTGGATTTATACGGGTTGCCAAAACAATCTCATTGGTGTCAGAATTTCGCCCACCAAGGCTGGTCCGTGTCAGACTCTAATCTCGCCCGCACAGTCCGACGGGACAGTTCACTCGAGAGCGTGGTGTTGTTCCCGGTAAGCGACCACTCTGCCCAATTAGGTACGCTTACGAATTGCGACACGCCGAGAATCCGGTCACTCCACATTATTGTGGTCAGAACGGCAGCAAGGCTCGGGCTGTGAAGTTTTTCGGTATCGTCTGCATTGTCGAGCTTGATCTGCTCTAACCCCCTCAGGAGCAGAGAAGTAATCGTCTTTTTTACCTCTTCTTCTTTGACTGGCAAAGTGGTGGGCTCGGGAACTTTCCCCGTAGTAATCAGGGAAAGGATTTTTTCCACCAGGCCCTTTCCGGTTCCGGGTGTTTCGGCCTCCGTTAATTGCAGGGGAGTACACCCGGCAACCATCCTTCGGCCAAGTATCCCGATGGGTCTTGATAGTGCGTGAAGCCTGTCCGCATCTGAAACAAACGGAAAATCTTTGAAGGGTTCTTTGATAATCTCGACCGCTTCTATCACTTGCTCAGCCGTCGGAGCTTCCGGGATTTCACCCAGGTCAAGCTCGCCGCGAGGGTCGAAGAAAAGAAATTCTTTAGGGTAATAGCCCCCTTTAGTTATCAGTTCTCCATTCGCATTGTACTGCGGACTGGAAATGATGTGTTCCAGGCGAGGGAGTGACAGGTCGGGGTAGGCCAACATGTCCCGGGCGCACTCCTTCGGCGGCCGGGCTGCCGTGAGATCTCCCTCTTTGTTTACTCTCATCCAGTCGGCATGCCTGACGAGAAGCCCATACACAAGATCGACGTTTAGAATTTCAATCTCGAAAGACTCAGCTTGTCCGGTAAAATATTTTGAAGATTGGAGCCGCACGAGCGTCTTGAATCCGCGGAAGACGATTGGTGTGGGTGTATTTACTCGATGAATCGCGCGCCACGAGCTGCTTATGATCGAGCGAAGCTGAGTGTTCGAGATACAGATAGTCGGCAGCCCGGTTGATTCATGTTGTGCGGGTGCTTGCGTCTCCCTGTCGGAGGATTCGCGCAAATCAAACTCCGATAGTAATTGGTCAAGCGCCCCCATGTCCTGGATCAGACGCCGAGTCGTCGGCAACCCTGCTGACAGCGCATCATCAACGCCCTTCACGCCATTCGAATGGTCCCAAGACTCGAACTCTATTGCGAACCCGTCGGCGATTAGGTCGGAAACACAATCTTTGACAGACTTTCTCACGTTGGGATTGGATCTAAAGTCGGCATCCGGCGCAAAAACTACGGTCTTCACGTCGAGCGCTTTCAAAATCGGCATAGAGGTTTTAAAGTTCGTTATTCCTGGCATGCCGATGGTTTTTAATCCACTCAATGCAGTTGCGACGTCGCTTTTAAGAATCCCCTCTGTCAATCGCACGGTTCGATCCGGAAGCACACCCCCTATAGGAACATGGGTTGTGAGACCTGGACCGCACCCATCTTTTTTCTTTGATGATACTAACGAATATTTTGCCTCTCCATCGGTATCCTTTCTGACTTGTAACGAGTGAATCCGACCATCTTCGTCGCGAATTGGTATTATTATGCCAGCCGCTCCCGTCAATGTGATGTAATCGGCACCGGTCTTACTTTTCTTTTTGATAACTCCCGGAATTTTTGAGGCGATTTCAAAACCAAATGCTTCAACGACGGCCGTACCAATCTTCGCGCGCCCCTCGACGGGCATTGTTCGATATCCGCGTAGTTCGATCTCTTCGGTGTTCAAACCGCGCTTTCTAAGATGGTCCCTGTGATTCTCGGCTAACGTCAACTCGTTCAGGATAAATCTGTAAACCTGGTCGCGCTCGTCGGGAGATCCGGCATCGGTGGATAGGGCTGGGTACGTCTGCGGTCTTAATTCGTAAACCCAGTATCTTGTCCCGCTTTTATCCACACGTTCGTCGCCACAGTCATTTCTTCTGCAAATACCCCGATTGGCACTTTCATTGACCTGGCACCATTTTCCAACGCCGCACTTGGGACATGGAGATTGTGTCGTCACTTCAGTCCATGAATTAGACTGTTCCGCACCTTTAGGTGTGGAGTTGTGGAGTTCCATTAGATTCCTCGCCGTTTGGGTCAACCGTGCCGTGGACGAAGCGTTCCAGACCTTCTCGTCCAAAAATTTTAAGAATTTGAGATCGAACCAGTGGCCAACTTTGATGGTGGCCTAGTAGGGGCTCGATCAGGAGAAATATGCGGTGACGAGCCTCTTGGATTTCCGTTTGTAACTTTTCAGGTGTCAAGTCGCAGCCCCTCATAATTCGAGGTCCTTGGCAGAGAGGCCGAGTGCCTTTGTGATAGTTTGTATCTCATCAGCGCGCGGATTGACCCAGCCGCTCACAATGGTCGATAAGCGGTGGTAATTTATTCGAAGGTGAACGGAAGCCGCGCGTAGAGA
>JAPKGD010000041.1 GCA_026648125.1 Bdellovibrionales bacterium
GGCCAAAAAATATGGGAAATCGGGATTGGACGACAGTAGGACGCATTCGGGATGCCCATGGCATCAGGGGTGAAGTGTTTGTCGCGCTCAAGGCAAAGCAGGCGGATTGGCTAGAGGATCTCGAGGTATTTCGCCTCACCCAAGAGGGTGCCAAACAGGAAGAATTTGAAGTTGAGCGAGCGAGTGCACACAAAGACGGCTTGATCACAAAGCTCAAAGGTGTGTTAGATCGAAATGCGGCGGAAGCTCTGCGTGGGGCCATCGTAGAAATCCCAAGTGAATACGTAACGGCAGAGCCCGGTGAACGCTTGTTTCTCGGGGAGTTAGTTGATTGTGTGGTGATCGATAATACCCTGGGAGAAGTGGGGCCCGTAGTCGGACTTGGAAGCAATGGCCCTCAAGACCTTCTCGTTGTTTCCTACCGTGGGAAGAAATTTGAGGTTCCCTTGGTGGACGCGTTTCTGGTCCATGTTGATTTAGAGAAAAAGCAAATTTTAATGGACCTCCCGCCTGGATTGATTGAAGAGAACTAGTCTATGAAATTTCGCGTTCTGACTTTATTTCCCGAGATGGTGAAGGCGACTCTTAAAGAGGGCGTCGTGGGCCAATCTGTTCAAAACGGTGAGTTGAGTCTGGAGCTTGTAAACCCGAGGGACTTCGCGGAAGACAGTTATCAGAGGGTGGACGATCGGCCCTTTGGCGGCGGAGATGGAATGGTGATGATGATTGACCCTCTCGCCAAGGCCTTAAAAAGTCTCGCTGATAAAAATGGACCTGTCGTTTACCTCTCTCCACAGGGAAAAGTTTGGAATGATCAAATGGCTCGGACTTGGGCCAAGGAATATTCAGAAGTGACATTAATATGTGGGCGATATGCAGGGGTTGATCAGCGCTTTATAAATCGCTATGTGGACGCGGAAATTTCGATTGGTGACTACGTTATAAGTGGGGGCGAATTGGCGGCTATGGTCCTCATGGACTCGGTGGCTCGGCACCTCCCTGGCGTCTTAGGAAACCCTATTTCTTCGGATCAAGATAGCTTTCAGACTCAATGTCTTGAAGGACCTATTTTTACCCGACCCAGCCAGCATGAATTGGGCGATGTTCCGGAGTTTCTGACAAGCGGAAATCATTCGAAAATATCGCAAATTCGAAGGGCAGTGAGCTTGGCCCTCACTCGATTAAGACGGCCGGATCTCCTTGAAAACGCCACGGAGACTCCCGCGTGGATAGAAGTGGCGCAAACTGTTTTGGCCCTAAATGAAGGCGAAAAAAATGCACTTGGATTTAGCCCTATCGAACTCTCGGAGATGAAAAAGTGGAAATAAATCGGGCGCCCTTAAATGTAGCATTGATCCACTGGCCGGTTTTGGATCGAGCTAAGAACACCGTCTGCACCAATGTAACGAACTTTGATATTCACGATATCGCCAGGGCCTCACGAGTCTATGGCGTAGAGAGATACTTCATAGTGAACCGCATGAAAGAACAGCTGATGTTTGTGAGCCGTGTCCTTGATCATTGGCGAACCGGCGGGGGGTCAAAATATAATCCTAAACGAAAGACAGCCTTGGGGATGGTGAAGCTGAGTGAGACCCTTGAGCAAGTCATCAAGGGCGAGGAATGGGTAGAGCCCCCTTTTGTGGTCGCGACGACGGCTCGTCCGCGGCCCGGGTTGGACACCATGACCTTTAGGGATTTACGCAAAAAACTTGAGACCGAGACCCAGAGACCGATTTTGTTGGTATTTGGCACTGGATTTGGCCTTCATGATGAGGTTTTTACCCATTGTCATGCGACCTTAGAGCCCTTAAAAGGGGCCTCTAAGGACGATTACCGACATTTATCCGTTCGGTCGGCTGTGAGCATCTGTCTTGACCGGCTATTGGGTACATGGTAACCCTCAACGTTCTTTTCGCCATCTGGAGTAAACTATGGATTTGGTAAGACGTATTACATTGGCCCGCATGCCGACACCGTCGGCGTTTATGTGAAGGTCAAAGAAGGTGAAAAGGAGCGAGTTCAGCTGTTTACTGGGGTTGTTTTAAAGACCCAGGGCACTGGCGGTTCTCGGACCTTTACAGTGCGAAAAATGTCGAGTGGGGTGGGCGTGGAGAGAACTTTTCCCTTCGCGTCTCCGGCCATTGACCGTATTGAGGTGATTTCTCGCGGTGATGTTCGCCGTTCACGTCTTTACTATCTTCGTGGCTTAAAGGGTCGCGCGGCTCGCGTAGATTCAAGTTTATATTCTGCAGAAGAGGCAGCTACTGCTGTCGGTGCGGCTGATGAAATTGCACCGCCCGCTGAAGCAGCAAAGCCAGAAGCTAAAGAAGCTCCTGCGAAGGCTTAAGCCACATTGAAAATGGAAAAATTTGAATGGCAGGGACTCACTCCCGCCCCGATTATTGGCGTGGATGAAGTGGGTCGGGGTTGTCTTGCCGGGCCGGTCTATGCGGCAGCTGCAATTCTAAATCCGAATAAAGATTTCTCCCACTACACCGACTCGAAGCTTTTGTCCGTCTCTCGGCGGGAGAAATTTGCCCAGGAGATTTTAGAGAATCATCGCATTGGCGTTGGTTTTGCGACGGTGGCGGAAATTGAAGAGTTAAATATTTTAAGGGCCGCGCTGCTTGCGATGAGGCGGGCTGTATTGGCCCTTAATGTTGAGACGGGTCACTTGTTGGTCGATGGAACGTTTCCGGTGCCCGACCTAAAGGGCTTTCGCCAAACGACCCTGATCAAGGGAGACTTAAGGGCTGAGCCCGTCGCCGCGGCGTCGATCGTTGCGAAGGTAACTCGTGATCGTGTGGTGAGTGAACTTGAAGAAAAATTTCCGCAATATGGATTTGCCAAACACAAAGGGTACTCCACTCAGGCGCACAAAGCGGCCATCCAAAAATTTGGACCCTGTGCGGAGCACCGCCGAACTTTTGCAGGCGTTAAAGAATACTGCAGCTAGGCTTTCCCGATTAGATAAAAATTTGAATCTTGAAAGTCAGGCTGATGGGGCTTGGGCTCGAGGCATCGAGTGTGAGGAGTGGGCTTGGCTGCACTTTGCGCGCCTCGGATACACCCTCCTTGGGCGGCGGGTAAAGGTCTTAGGCGTCGAATTGGATTTGGTGATGCGTTCGCCAAAAGGGCATAGGGTCGTTGCTGAGGTAAAGTCGGCGCCAAGCGATGGCTTTTTTGAGGCCAGACTCGGGTATCGACAAAAGCTGAGGTTGCAGCGTGCCGCAGAGGCCATGGCTCAAGGGCAAGAAGTAGAGTTCTGCTTGGTTCTGGTTGGGCAAACAAGGTCTTCTGTCCAGGTTATTCATGATTTGTGATGGACTCTTTTGCTGAGTGAACTGATAATTTCAATATGAAGGTCGTGCGCAACATAATACTTGGGGTTTTGATTTCAACGGCAACGGTAGCAAGCCCCGTGCGAGCGGACACATCCACACGTGAATTTATTATGAGCTGCACCTATGGAGTTTTGGCGGGAACACTCGTCGGTGCTGCCATGCTCGCGTTTACTGATCAGCCTGGAGAGAATTTGAATAAGGTTGCTCGAGGAGCGTCGATTGGTTTGTATTCCGGAATTTTACTCGGTCTTTATATTGTGTACGGTGTTAATGATGAGCCGGAGGAACCGGATTTTTCAAACGGGCCATCTGAAAGTTGGAAGAGCCCGACTATTCCCGCAAGCCGATGGGCTCTGTTGCCAGTAGGTGCCGCCGAAAAAATCGATGGTGCAATGATCACTCTTCAGTTCTAGTTGTGTTGACTCGGTGCGGACGAAAAAACAACCGGGTATCTTTTAAGACCCGCCGAAATCGAAAGAGAAATTGAAACGGAATTCAGGTTCACCGCCGATCACCTGTTTGTGACCAAGACGAATCGTCCAACAGTTTCCCGGAGGTTTAAGTAGGGCCACGTACTGCCAGGACAGAATTTTACTTGAAACGGCCGAGTAATCGACCTGGCCTTCAAGGCCTGCATACCTCGAGTCGAGACCCAAACCAAGTCCTATGTTTTCGGTTTGGTTGCGATCAGTGACTTCGTTTTCTTCGTTGATCAAGTAAATTCGCTCGTAGGAAGTCTGGAGATAATTCCCGAGTTCATCAAAAAACTTTACCCGGGCAGAAGTGTTAGTGACCTTAGCGTAAGGATTGTATGAGGCCGTGGTGTAGGTTTCAAAATTATCAATCTTGATATTCAATAATCCGTTGATGGCTGACCAAGGCTGCGGTCGCTCTGTTTTGGATTCATTTATGTCGTAAGACTGAGACAGTCTAAAATTGGCGATACGTTCATAAGAGGGAAAACCATTTCGCCAGCGCTTTCGTGTTAAGCGGTTGGTTAGTGCCAATTCCACAAGTTGCTTGTCAAAAATTCGATCATTGTAGTCAAACTGCAGTTTATTTCGCCCATAGAGGTCGGTATCGCTGATCGGCTCGTAAATTCGACTATAGCGTTGCCCCGCAAATTCGCCAAAGAACGAATGATCTGCACGTCTCACCCAGGGTAGGGTTGAAAAACTAATTTGTGGTTCAATCTCATGTTTGATTCGGGTGCCGTTAGCGTCACTTAAGTTGCCAAAGACCCGGCTCAATGAAGTCTTCGCTGAAATTTCAGTTTCTAGATAGCGTTGCGCGGCACTTCGAGAGTAGTTGCTCGAGGCCGAAATTTCATCGAGCTGGAAGCGATATTGAGTTTCGCGGTAGGTGACTTGGGGAACCACTTCTATAAATCGAAAGAGAGAAAAGGGTAGAGCCAAAGTAGGTTTGAAGTCAAAACGTTGGCCGGTGCGTATTTTGTCTTGAGTGGGGTCGAATGATCCGTCCCGGAGAATCTCCCCTTTGCTTCCGACCGAGGCGCAATAGGCGATACCTCCCGGGCATCCAACGAGAGACATGTCATCATAACCAAAATTATCCCTCGCGAAGTTCACGTAAGACGCGTCAAGGCGAAACAAGAGCGGTGAATTGAGGATCCGCTTGTCTGTAATTGAATAGCGAATTTCAGGGAAGCGGTGAACCGAGTCGTCGTTCTCTGCCAATGGATATGTTTTAAGCAAGTTCTTATAGTGGGCGGCTTCTATACTCAGGTGCTGGCCCGGTAAGTTCTTAGTTAGGGAAACGCGTGATTCAATAGCCGGATCGCCATGACCCTCGAGTTCGTCAGGAAAGTCTCTCAAGTAGCGAAGATCAGAGGCCTGGCGAATATTGGCCCGTTGGATAAAATTATCGGGAAGAGCAAAGTAGTGCTGATATTGCAAAAACCATCGGTCCACATCTTTGCTCAATTTGTATTCATTGGTGAACGCTCGATCTTTAATGTAACCGGTTTGTAATGCTCCATTGCTTTGTTCAGAGAGAACGTAGCGGTATTCAGCCTGTCCTTTTAAGCCGCGAAGCTCGTAATATTTTGCTGTAAGTGTGGCATCTTTTGATTGATCGATGGCCCAAAAAAAGCTCTCGGAAATGGCAAGACCACCTGTGCTTGAGTAATCCAGTGAGGGCACTAAAAATCCAGACTGGCGGGCGCTTTTTAGCGGCACCAAAATTCCCGGCAAAATGATAAAGGGTATTCCACCTATGCGCATAACTGGGCGAGAGATTTTTGCGTAGCCGCCCAACTCAGCCTCAATCTTGCGACCGCTAAAGCTCCAGGCGGGAGGACAAGAAGCGCAAGCCGTATACTGTGCGTTTTCTGCGACAAAGGTGTTTGGTCCGGTTTTTTCAATTCGAGAACCTTCAAAGACCACTTGCCCAGACTGAATTATACCGTTTTCCATCACTGCGGTGTCGGCCTCGTAATTTAGAGTCAGGGCGGTTGCCTCCGCATAGAGAGTGGGCGTTTGAAGTTTCACATTTCCTTGAGCCACGATTTCTTTTTTGCGGTAATCGATTTTGGCCTGATCGCAGGAAAGGTGCTGCCCCCGGAAGACAATCTGGATGTTGCCCTTAAGGGTGGTGCTCTTTGCTCGAAAATCGGAGCTCATCTGATCGGCGTTGACCACAAGGCCAGCCATTTTAACCACGCTCTGTTCATTTTTCAGACGACCTTGCGCGAAGGTTTTACCACTGAAAACTCCGCACAGGAGGAGTGCTCCAATCATCAAGAATCTATGGGAGGTTCCTCTATGTGAAAACAAACTCATCGCTCTCGTGCAGCAGTTTAAGCTGCGGTGTTGCTCTCTGGTGAAATTCATCGAGAAGTTCGCGCATAAATTGGGCTTTAAAGTGGGCAATATAAACAGGCACTGAGGTTGACTTCAAATGCCTGAGATCTTCTAGGAGCTGAGCCAGCCTGTAATGGCCAGATACCTGTGCCAGGCCATCCATACGGCTTGGAAGGCTGATCTCTGTGAATATGGCTTTGAGTCGGGGAGCAGAGTTTGCAATTTGCCAAATTTTCTCGCAGGGTCCGGTGTCGCCAGTGAAGAGAATTTGGACCTCTCCGTCGTCAAGGAGATAGCCAATCGCATTGCCGGGGTGATTTACAGGGAAGGCCGATATTTTTACCCCACTGAGTTCAGTTTCCAAAGACTTTGGAAGAGGGGCGAACTGCAGAATGGGTTTTTGATTGACGTCATCGAGCACTACTTTAGAGAAGTCGGGCCAAATGACATCGTTGAAAATATGATCATGAATGTCATTTAAAATGGCTTCTGTTGAATGGAGAAAAAGGGGAGCTCTTGTGCTGGATGCTGTATTTTCAATCAAAAAACAGAGGTCTTTGATGTGGTCGAGATGTGGGTGGGTCAAGAAAACATCGCTCACATCAATCTGAGCTTGGGGGGTCAATCCGGATGAAATCGATCCCGCATCTATAAAGAAACGTTCATTGACCTGATAACATGTGGTGCGATAGCCGGGCTCGACGCTGCCATGGCAGCCAATGATTCGAACCTTCATAGTTGCCCCCTAATCCCTAGAGTTTTGATGCTAGTCTTCGGGAGAATTAAGTCAAATAGGCGCGCAGAGCAGCACAACTACTTGGTTTTCATGGTAAAGACACCATCCCAGTCAGTGTCGGGTGGGTCGGCAAGATAGTTTTGGCATCGTTCCAGATAAAGCTTAGCTGGGCCGTCGTCAGGCTTAACCGAAAGGGTTTGTTCAAAGAGCGAAATCGCCCGGGCCCATTGCTTTTGGTGGTAGAGTTGATAGCCCTCTTGAAAAGGCTTAAGCCAGGATTGAATTTGGGCATCACCGTGCCCTTCAGCCACAAGCTCAAAAATCTTCACGGGCTTTATTTTTCCTTTGACTCGGACCCAGTCCAGTTCGCGGCAGAGGAAAAATTGACGAACCTCTGCATGGGTAAATTCACTGATGACAATGCGAACACCATATTGCTTGGTAATGCCTTCCAGGCGGGAAGCGAGATTAACGGCATCTCCCATGACTGTGTAGCTTCGGACGGTTTGCGAGCCCATGTTCCCGACGCTAACTTCTCCGGTGTTGAGGCCAATTCCAATATCAATGTCAGGAAGTCCCTTTTGCCGAAACTCTGCGCGAAGGCTGTCGAGTCGCTTTAGATTTTGCAGAGCGCAACTGCAGGCGTCCTTAGCATGTTCAGAGTGGGGGATCGGTGCTCCAAAAAACGCCATTATCGCATCGCCCATATATTTATCGAGTGTTCCTCGGTTGGAGAAAACCAAGTCTGTCATAGGAGTCAGGTATTCATTCAAGAGATCACTAAGAGCCTTTGGGTCAAGTTTTTCAGAGATCGTTGTAAAGCCGCGAACGTCGCTAAAAAACACGGTAACTTTGGCTTTGCGACCACCCAATTCGATCTTGCTGGGGTCTGAGAGAATCTCTTCAACGATGGCGGGCGACACGTATTTTGCAAAGGTGGTACGAAGCTCTTTCTTTCTTCGCTCCTCGGAAAAATATCTATAAGAAATCAAGACGAAGAACAAAACGAGAATAAGGGTCAAAGGGAGGATGATCGTGACGATAGTACCTTGACCGAACAGGTAATAGCGGTCGATCCAGGAAATGCCGGCGAAAATGGCGCCAGCAAGAGTGAGTCCAGGTAATGCATTGAGGTGTGAGAGGGCAATCGATAGGAGTGCGCCGAGGAGCACGATTCCGATGATCATGTAGTACTCTTCATCGGGATGACTCTTAAGAAAGTCACGTCTCTCGAGGTTGTCCAAAACGTTTACATGAGTTTCCGCTCCGGGGAAATTTTCTTCAAATGGCGTGACTCGAAGATCGTAAATTCCTACGGCCGTGGCGCCAACGATAAAGAGTTTATCCTTTAGAAAGTCAGCTTTCTTTACACGCTTCGTGACTTCTCTCCATTCACCAGATTTTGCGTCCCTTTCGCGAACTTCGTATGACATTTCCTCCGTCTCCGAGAGGAGCTCAGCGAGGCTCACATGGGGGAACATCTTTTGCTTGCCGGCAAAATTAATCGCAAGACGACCTTGGATGTCGACCGGAATGCTAAACACCATCTCACCTTCATCGTTCAAAACATCAATTTTTTCGACTTCATTAAGGCGGGTTCTTGGATTGTAAGAAAAGGCCACTTGGGCATTGTAATTGTGAGCGAGCAAAAAGGCTTTGAGAGCGATGGAAGGGACAATTGTGTGACCGGTTCTGAGTAGCAAATGAGCGCGCCGAATCGTTCCATCCCGATCAAGTTCTGCATTAAAAAAGCCTGTGTTAAACCCGTCCGCCCCCTCGCTAAAGTAGGGAAGATTCATGGTCCAAGAGAGTACGGGAGAAACTGCACTTCTTTGAGTGTTCTTAAGTAAATTTTCGATCCAACTTTCTGCGCTTGGGTATTTCTTTGCAAAATCAGCGCCTTCCATTTCTGCAATCTGGGGCCACTGTTCAATTATGGGGTTCAGGGCCTCGTCCTGCCCTTTGACTAAAAAGCGAGTGCAGAAATCAATCAGAGACTGTTGAATTTTTGTCTTAACAGCATATTCCTCAAGTGCTGTTTTTGCGGGGGAAGCACTTCGAATGGCGCTACTGATTTGACTCAAGTGGTCT
>JAPKGD010000410.1 GCA_026648125.1 Bdellovibrionales bacterium
CGATGAGCTTTGCTGTATTTCCCGGCTCAAGCGCCGAATGTCCTGCATCCGCCACAATATGCAGCTTTGATTCGGGCCACGCCTTGTGGAGTTCCCAGGCGTTTTCAATAGGGCATACCACGTCATAACGACCATGCACAATTTCACAGGGAATTTGGCGAATCTTAGAGACATTCTCGATGAGATAATTGTCCGTGGGAAAAAAAGCATTGTTGGTAAAGTAGTGACATTCGATCCGGGCAAAAGCGATGGCAAACTCATCTTCACCAAAACGATGAATCAAATCATCGCTCGGGTGAAGCATAGAGGTAGAACCTTCCCAAACACTCCATGCTCTTGCCGCCGACATTTGTACGTTTCGATCAGGATGAGTCAGGCGCTTATAGTATGCGGCGACAAGATCGTGGCGTTCATTGAAAGGGATCTCTTTCAGATAGTGGTCCCAAAAGTCAGGAAAAATCTTGCTCGCACCATCCTGATAAAACCAATCGATTTCCTTTTTCCGACACAGAAATATACCGCGAAGAACTAAGCCTTTAACTTTTTCGGGGTGGGTTTCTGCGTAAGCAAGAGCAAGTGTGCTTCCCCAGCTTCCACCAAACACTATCCACTTGTCGATTGAAAGGTGCTCCCGAAGCTTCTCCATATCAGCTACGAGGTCCCAAGTCGTGTTGTCCTTAATTTCAGCATGAGGGGTGCTGAGCCCCGCTCCTCGTTGATCAAAAAGAATGACACGGTAATGATCGGGGTCAAACCATTGTCGATATTTCGGCGTGATTCCGCCGCCCGGTCCTCCATGAACAAATACAATGGGGGAACCTTTGGGATTTCCGACCTCCTCATAATGGAGTTCATGAAGCTCCGAAACCTTCAGGCGGCCCGTCTTATAGGGTTCTAAAATTGGATAAAGAGAGTTCTTCATGCCTATCCTTTCTCAACAATCGCGGTAACACCCATGCCACCGCCGGTGCAAATTGAAATTAGTCCTCGGCCTTGGCCTTTGCTGTGAAGTATTTTAGCGAGTCCGGACAAGATTCGAGCACCTGTCGCCGCAAAAGGGTGACCGAGCGCGACCGATCCTCCTTTGATGTTCATTTTAGCGCGGTCGATTTGACCAAGCGCTTGATTTTGTCCGAGGCGCTCTCGACAAAATTTTTCCGACTCCCACGCCTTTAATGTACACAACACTTGTGCCGCAAAAGCCTCATGAATTTCATAGTAATCAAAATCTTGAAGGCGCAGATTGTTTCTTTGCAGGAGTTTTGCCACCGCATAGGTGGGGGCCATCAGCAATCCTTCTGCTTTTACAAAATTCACCGCCGCCGTTTGTGCATCACGGAGATAAGCGAGAATAGGTAGCCCTCGCTTTTTTGCCCACTCTTCACTGGCCAGGAGTACCGCCGCAGCCCCGTCGGTCAAAGCGGAGCTGTTGCCGGCAGTCAATGTGCCCGCGCTCGATTTATCAAAGGCGGGTTTGAGTTTCGCGAGCTTTTCGATGGAAGTGTCGGCGCGAGGAACTTGGTCTTTGTCTAATCCGTGAAAAGGGACGATCAGATCGGAGTAAAAGCCTTCCTTATAGGCCGTCACGGCATTTTGATGACTCTGATAAGAGAGCTCATCTTGCTCTTGGCGTGACACTTGCCACTCTTTAGCCATCAGCTCACAGCTCTGTCCCATGGTCAGGCCGGTTCTTGGTTCTACGACCATAGGACTTTCGGGCTTTAAGTCTTTGGGACGAAAGCGACTTAAGATGGCCAGGCGTTGGGTCATGGTTTTTGCTTTGGCAAGTTCAAGCATGAGGTGATTGAAAGAGTTTGGAAATACAAAGGGAACATCGCTATTGGTATCTACTCCTCCGGCGATTCCGCACTCGATTTGTCCAACGGCAATCTTATTTGCAATACAGATCGCCGCCTCTAAACTCGTGCCACAGGCCTGGACCACGTCAAATGCAGACGTTTCTGGGGCGAGAGATGTGGAGAGCACCACTTCTCTGGCGAAGTTCCAATCTCTTGAATGCTTAAGTACCGCCCCGACAGCAACTTCGCCCAATGTTTGCCCAGACAATTTGGTCTTCTTGGCCAAACCTTCCACGGCTGCGGCCATAAGTTTTTGTGTGCTTAGGCCCTGGTAGGTTCCAAATGACCTTGCGAAGGGAATTCTTGCGCCATCAATAATTGCAACTCGATTCATTTTTTAACTCCTCTTATCCTCGGGTCATCACTAGCGCGCCGGCTAGGGTTAAAGTTGCGCCGAGAATTTTCCATAAACTGATGGGAAGTCCCTCAACCGACCAATCCCACACCAATCCGCCACAGATTTGCGCCGCAATCAAACAAACGAAGACCGACGTTGCACCGAGGCGAGAAATGGCAAAGGGAACGCCGAGTACAAATAAAAAGCCCAAGATGCCCGGAATAAAGGCCCACCAAGCCCAGGTCCCTGTCGTGGCAGTCTCCCTTCGCCAAAGCCAATATAAGAGAGAACAGCAAAAGAAGACCGCCCCGTTGAGAAAGAGAGCAGAGGCTAACGACACATCGCGACCGAGAAGACGGGTTAAGCCCGCCTGAAGCACGGACGCAATTCCCACGGCAAAGGTAATGAACCAAATTCCAATCATCTTTCCTCCAATTTCATGGAATTCCATTGGCCTCCATGAAGGTTCTATCTTAACCTGAATCTCCACTATGGCTTCAAGCCCTACTCCACAAGATCGTGCTCGAGAATTTCTAGCCACAGCCCATCTTTATCACTTGGGTCGGCTTCCC
>JAPKGD010000411.1 GCA_026648125.1 Bdellovibrionales bacterium
CAATTCACCTTACACGACCCATTGCGTCAATACGGGAATGGTTTTTTCCGCGGCGCTTTTCCAGGTGTATATGGCGGCCCGCTGCATCCCCTTGCTCGACAACGATTGCCGAAGCGCGGGTTCATTCAGCAGTCTATCCATGGCCCGAGCCGCCTGATCCGGTTCCGCAGGCGAAACGAACAGCCCATTCTCCGCGCCGATAATCTCCGGCAGGGATGCGACGCTCGAGGCGATAACGGGACAGCCGCATGCCATTGCCTTCGATCGTCCGTCCGCCCATAATCAAGGCTCGAACTGCTCGATGAACATTTTCAACTTCATCTTTTGTAAATCCTGCTCTCTCCATACCAATCTTATTTGTTGCCCGCGAAACGGCATAACTGCCTTGGGCAATTGAAAAAGGCAGGATGTCCTTATTCACTACGCTTTCACCGGCTATATAGGAGTGTCGTCCAATGGTAATAAATTGATTAAACGAACACACCCCACCGATTCGAACATGATCTTCAACAATCACATGTCCTGCAAAATTGGATGTGTTGGCGATAACAACATGATCTCCAATTCGGCAATCATGGGCGATGTGAACGTAAGCCATCAACAGACAGTTGTTCGAAATTTTGGTTAGTCCGCCACCTTTAATTGTTCCCGTATTGATGGTGACGAACTCTCTGATGGTGTTGTTATCACCCACCTCAAGCCGAGTATCTTCGCTTTTGTAGGTTAGATCTTGGGGCGGACCTCCCACCATAGCACCAGAGAGAATGTGGTTGTTCTTTCCAATGGTGACGATCCCATGTTCGTTTCCAATAACGACATGAGATTCAATTCGGGTTCCAGAGTCAATTTTGACTCGCCCCTGAATCACAGTAAACGGCCCGACATGAACATCTTTGGCAATTTCACAACCAGGGGAAATGATTGCTGTGGGGTGAATGGCCACCAGGGCCTCCTTATGAATGACTTTTCTTTAAAGTAATTGACGCCAGCATTTCTGCTTCAGCGACCACATGACCTTCAACTTCTGCCATGCATTTCAAAACCACCATTTGCCCCCGGTCCTTGGTGATCTCGGCCGTCAAGCGAAGCGTATCGCCCGGCACGACTGGCTTTCTAAATCGTGCCTCTTTTATTGACGCAATCAGAACATTCATTTCTGGGTCAGTCTCTCTACGAAATGCCATACAACCCGCCTGCGCCATAGCCTCAACGACTAAGACTCCGGGCATAACTGGATATTCCGGAAAGTGACCTTGGAAGAATTGCTCATTGATAGTGACGTTCTTTACCGCAACAGCTTTGCGGCCCACACGCGATGGGGGATTAGGCCCTTCGTGAACTTCAAGTACTTTATCAATAAGCAAAAACGGAAAGCGGTGAGGGATGGCTTTGATCACATCCAAAGTGCTCATTGTTGAACTCATCACCGCTGTCTCCCTCATATCAATTACTTCTTCTTCGTCTTTTCAAACTCTTGAATCACTCGATCTGTTAAATCGATATCCTTCTTTGCCCAAAGCACACTCTGTTCAGAGCGCTCAAGAATAACCGTGAAGCCATCCTTTTCTGCAATTGAAGTGATCACTTTACGAAGGCCCTCAATGATCGGCTGAGTCAGATCACGCTCTTTCTTTTGAATATCCATTTGGCTTTTGCCAACCAACTCACGGTATTTGAGCATCTCAGTTTGCAACTCTTGCTGCTTCTTTCCGCGAACATCATCGGAGAGAACCATGGCCTTCTTCTCAAAATCTTCATTCATTTTTTTGAGATCAGCTTCTTTCTTTTCCAGTTCCTTTTTCTTTTTATTAAAATCTTCTTCGAGATCCTTCTTTGCCTTCTTGCCCGCACTGGTCTCTTGGATGGCCTTCTGCATATCAATGTAGCCAATCTTAACGTCAGCGGCAGAGGCTGCCATTCCAACTAAAGCGGCTGCGAGAATCACTAGGTGTTTTTTCATACCGTAAGCTCCTTAAGTTTAAACTTTCCCCGTCTCAAAGACGCACTATTTAAGCATAAATTAGAAGGGAGAACCAATGGCAAACTGAAAATTGACCGGTCCCTCGTCATACTGGGTTTTTCGCTCGATGGGAAAACCCCATTCAAAGCGAAGTGGTCCGATCGGTGAGAACCAACGAAAGCCAAAGCCAACGTCGCTTCTCATATTCTCCAACTTCAAACTATTGTCAGCATCACCAATATCATAGAAAACGACGCCCTTAATGCCGGCCTCATTAATGAGCGGAAACTGAAACTCCAGATTATAGTAAAATTGCTGCGTACCGCCATAGGGCCGCATTGCAGCACTGGCAGGATCAGGATCACCTTCGGCGATAGCCGCATTCAGGGCCTTGTTAGAAAACTTTCGGCGACCCACCGAAAACCAGTCAAAACCTCTTAATGAATTCGCCCCACCAAGAAGGAACAATTCATTAAACGGGGGATCTTTGCTGGGGTCGTTCGAGGATAAAAAGCCATAGGCCAAATTGTTTCTCCAGACCACGTCCCACAGAACCTTTTTGTAATACCTAAAGTTCGCATAGCCCTTGGTGTACTTAAGGTCACCACCGAGTCCGGCGTATTCGAGAGAGAAACTACTAAAAATCCCTTTGGTCGGAGCAAATCGATCGTCTCGCTTGTCGTATTCTAAAGTAAAGGTTGTTGAACTGGTTAATCCATTCGCTGTGTTCACTGGAAATAGATCCGGATCGCCTTTATCAGCAAGTTTTAAATCCGTATCATCGAGCTTATAACGAATATACCCATCG
>JAPKGD010000412.1 GCA_026648125.1 Bdellovibrionales bacterium
CCCGGGGGCTTAGAATCAATCTCTTCCTCTCCACCTATGTTTTGTTTCTCAAGAGTACTCAAAATGTACTTTGCCAAATTCATGATCCACGCCCGGTCTTCATTAGGGAGGCCAGAGAGGGCATTCGCCGTCGCCGCCTCATCAATAATAATTTTAGGTTTTTCACCGTCCTGCTCGACCTTGTATTTCACCTTATCGAGATGGGGGCTCGCCGCTAAAACCAAATCGCCACGAAAATAACTGTCGATATTTGAGGTTAATCGGATTTCAGCCTCCTGAAGAGCAAAGCCGTTGGGAGCCTCTGACTCTCCCGCATTCCCCTCACCGCCTTGCCTATATATAAATAAAGAATGAATACTAAGATCAGGGTTCGTTTTGTTCTGTGCAAAGGCCACGGAGTGGCTGACCAATAAAAGACAAAAGCCAATAAAGCGCATAAGAATCCTCCTAGAAAAAATCAGACAAGTTCGAAAGCAGTGTTAGGACCACTGATCTGGAGGACCACGAAGTTCGTAAAAAATCGCCGCCACATTGAACGCATAGTTCTTCTGAGGTGCCATCGGCGAAGTTTGGAGCGGCAAATGGACCGGTCGGATAATAATTTGAGTATCCGCAATATCAACGTGTTGGTGACTCAGGTGAAAGCAAATCTCACAGGGCTTGCCATGGTCTTGATCATGCCCGGCCATATGAAGCGGGCCAACCAGAAGCCACAAGATCATGGCTCCCACAAATAGAACTCTCAAAGAGTGAAATCCCGCTTTCATTCCAGCGATGAATTACCACTAATGCCCGGCCGGGGCAACTGAGGTCTCTCATTAATGCCCTTGACGCAATTCATGGTGTTTGAACTCACCGACGAACTTTGCCACAAACGAGCCAGCCGAGTTTCATGACTAATGGCCGATGGACTACGGGTCGAACACCTTTCGGCCAATCGAAATCGATCACGAATACAGATCATTCTCTCCGATGACTCAATAAGGCCCTCCCGACTCCACCCACTCATGACACGGATGACCGATTCAACCTTCGCACCCACATAGGCGGCGATTTCTCGTCTAGTTATAGGTATCCCAAGATGTCCCGCCCGGCCGATTTTGTGATCCGCCAAGTAGATCAAAAGATCTGCGACCCGCTCGGTCAGGGGGCGGTGCTGAATCCGCTTCTCATCATGACTTCGAAAAATTCTGCCTTGCAGGTCATTTTGATATCGCAGAAGGACCAAAGGATGGGTAACCCAACGTTGAAAAAAGTTTTCTCGAGGAATAGCCAGAAACTGCGAGTCGCCCATTGCCACTGCATCAAATGGAAACCGACATCGAGCGGTCATGGTGGCCATAATGGCCAATGCCTCGCCACGAACCCCTATATGCATAATGACTTCGTCACCATTGAGGTCTGTTAGCGAAAGCTTATAGCAACCCGAAATTACGTACCCAAAAAAATCAGCAGGCTGACCCTCTCTAAAGAGATACGATCCATGGCGATGCCTTTGCTGGTCTGCCCCCTTTATAAGGGCCTCAACTTCGGCACGGGGAACCCCCAAAAAAATCGGAAGTTCATGAACTCCATCCAGTCTCAATTTAATACCTCCAAGCCCAGTGAATTATCTTTGTAGCCCTCGTTGACAGCAAGACCTTGCTTTTAAAAAAGCTAGAAATTCCAGGATCTAAAGCTACTTTTGCCTAATTTATGGGCATTAATGGGTGGCACCTGACCTCACATACTATTGTCCCTTCGCGTGAATGGTCTTCTGCCGGGCTCAGGACCAGTATCCCAATGAGCCGTCTGCTGAAAATCCATTCTGGATGATGACTAAGATCATAAGGCTTCGCTTTGGCCCGCACTATACTACTTCCACGCTGAGGAGGTACTTCAAATGAGTCATCGTGGAGCGATTTTATTGGGGCTGGCGGCGCTAGCCATGTCGGGACAAAGTGGCGCTAAGGTGAAGGGGGAAGAGGTTGCCGTGCTGACCGCTCCACCCAATGTCCCGCCGCCTATAACCAGGTCACACAACACCAAGCTGATTGTGAACCTTGAGGTGGTCGAGAAGAAAATGAAAATTGCCGACGGTGTCGAGTATACCTTTTGGACCTTCGGCGGCACAGTGCCTGGCAGTTTTATTCGCGTCAAGGTGGGTGACGAGATCGAATTTCATCTGAAGAACCACCCAAGTTCTAAAATGCCCCACAACATCGACCTTCACGCCGTGACCGGCCCCGGAGGCGGTGCCGCTTCGTCGTTCACCCTTCCGGGCCATGAAAGTGTGTTTTCGTTTAAGGCTCTCAACGAAGGCCTTTATGTTTACCACTGTGCGACGGCTCCAGTTGGAATGCACATAGCCAACGGTATGTACGGCTTGATCTTGGTTGAGCCCAAAAAGGGACTGCCAAAAGTTGATCGCGAATATTACGTCATGCAGGGCGATTTCTACACCAAAGGCAAGTTTGGAAAGCAGGGCTATCAGCCCTTTGATATGGAAAAAGCCATCGATGAAAATCCCACCTATGTGGTGTTTAACGGCTCGACGATGTCCATGACCGGCGACAACGCACTAAAGGCTAAAGTGGGAGAGACCGTGCGCCTGTACGTCGGTAACGGCGGCCCCAACCTAGTGTCCTCGTTTCACGTCATTGGTGAAATTTTTGACAAGGTTTACAAAGAGGGGGCCTCCGAATTCAACACCAACATTCAAACGACCTTGGTTCCAGCTGGTGGGTCAGCGATTGTTGACTTCAAAGTGGAAGTCCCCGGAA
>JAPKGD010000413.1 GCA_026648125.1 Bdellovibrionales bacterium
GGTTCATTCGAGGAATACGGAACGGCGCGCCTCCGGGATCACCTGGCGAATCCCTCCGCTTCCGTGGAGAGTTTGTTGGAGGACGTGCGCGCTTTTGCGGCGGGCAATCCCGCTTCGGACGATGTAACCGTGGTGATGATCCGGGCGCAGAGTTAACCGGAGTAACACTGTACTATCACGTGACATATGAGAATTTGCGCTGAGAAAAGGTTATCTTGCCGCTCTTAACCTCACCCATCCCCACCGTTCGGCTGAGCTCACGACGAAGCCCTAACCCTCCCCTTCCCTCTCCTGTAGGAGAGGGAAGGGGAGGGTGGCGCGAAGCGCCGGGAGGGGTTGGGTGAGGTTAAAGGGGCGCTGTAGGCCATTTAGGAAATATTCCGTGGGCCCCCTTTTGGCAGGGAATTCCCAAATTTGGCAGCCGAGGGGCTATTTTCGTGGTGGTATCCCTTATTCTTAGCTCGACCATTGCGTGGGCAAGGCCGCCGATTCCAGGCCGAAAAGCACAGGTACCTCCGATTTCTCTTTTGGTCTGGCAGCCCTCAAATGCCCATCCCACATTCATTCTCCCTCAGCGCAAAGGCGAAACTGCCGAAATCGCAATCGAGCAATATCTTGATCATGTGGGTAATGACTTGGACATCAGTGCCGTGGGGCCTGGTCCACAGTGGTTAGCCAATGCCCCCGTTGAGGCTTGGAAAATACAGGACAGGACGAGCATTCCTCAGGCCTCTGTGTTGCTCATTGCCAATCGCCGGAGGGACCATCTACCAAATGATCCTCGCATCATAGAAATGAGCCGGCCCTATCTCAATCGAGATGTTCAACCATTTGTTTTTCCCGTTGGAGCAGGCTTGCGCTTGAGTCGATCAGAGCGAAAGGCGTTTCATCGACAAATTGCCTTTGCGTTTTCAGGACTGAATCCCCTCGGCGGGGCGGACCTCGCACCAAGGATTTACAGGCGCGTTTCAACTTTCGCCCGGTATTATAACGAGTTGTTAGACCGCCTCGAAATCGAACTTGTAAAAGACTATATTGCGGAAGATCTTGGATTTGTACTCGCCATCTGTAGAGGCGCTCAGCTCCTCAACGTGGCATTCGGTGGAAAGATGATTCAGGGAATTCCTGAAGAACTTAACTCCCCTGTGATCCATGGAACCGGCGAGGCAGGGCAGAGCAACATTGGCCATACAATTCGCTTACTCCCGACGGTTTTTAATATTCTTGCGGCAGCGTTGAAGGTTGTTGACCTCTCGCGTGCCACCAACATCGAAGTAAATTCTTACCATCATCAAGCTATGCAAGTGCGGCCAGGCGGTCGAGTTCGAGTCGCTGCGGTCAGCGAAGATGGCGTCCCCGAGGCCATTGAAGTTGGTGACAAGGCTCTTGGAGTGCAATCTCATCCCGAACGGTCAGAACGGCCCGGCGTATCGACCTTCGGCGATGCCATTTTTGATTTTGTTGCGGAGAGAATCAAAGCCTTAAGTGGAAAAAAAGGCTCTTGCGAAACTCTCATTCGCGAATCAGAACTAGAGGCCATCCTTGGCCCACAGGCGGCGTCCTAACCAAAAGGAAGGGAAACTAATGAATCGGAATCTGCTTGGATCTTGTGGATTCCGATTTAGGCACCGTTATTGTTAGGACGCCGTTTTCAAGTTTTGCATCAATTCTCTTTTCCTCAACCGGCCCAGGAAGTGTGAAGGTTCTCTCGTAGGCTCCATAAAAGACTTCGGAAAGATGCCTTCTCTTCTCGTCGCGGCGCTTTTCCTCTTTGCGATCCGCAAAAATAGTTAGCCGATCGTCCTTGGCCTCAACGCGGATGTTTTCTTTGGCGACTCCGGGCATGTCGAACTTGAGGACGTAATCCTTCTCCTCTTCGACAATTTCGCAAGATGGCGCAAATCCAGCCTCCGATAGTCCGTTCGTTTGACGCCAGTTCATAAACTCATTGAAAAGACGGTCCACAGATTCTTGCATCTGCGAAAGGTCTCTAAATGGGCTCAGGCGCCGATTGTCGAGCCAACGTTCGATGACATTTGTCATGTTGTCCTCCTTTAGAGAGTTGTAGTTGCGAGTGATTCCAGCAACAGCGATGCCATTTCGGAAAAAAGAGACGAGTTTTTGTGAAATCGAATTTCGCCACTTGTGAGGGCAAAATAATGAAAATTTTTAAGAGCGGAAATTACAATGAACCCGGAGTGGAACCTGTATAAGAAAGAAGTTGCGACAAAATGTCCGACGTCGAGCGAGTCAAAATGACCCGCCCAAGATAAATAGTTAATATTTATATAAGTAATCGTTCTTTTTTTAGTCGGCTTTCCAGTCTTGTGCGCCGAGAAAGTCAGCCTTTCCGAGCGCAATCCCATTGGCGCGGAGAATGCTGTACGCTGTGGCCATATGAAAATAGAAATTTGGAAGAGCATGTTGAATGAGGTAGGTTTTGCCATCCATATGTTTTCCTGGATACCAGGGAAATCGGACGGTGCTCTTCTCAAAATTGCTAAATTGTTCTGGCTTAAACTGGCTGATGAACTGAAGTGTTCTGTCGACTCGTTTCATAAAGTCAGCAAGTGAAGTTTCGTTATCTTCAAAAACGGGAGCATCCGTGTTAGAAAGGCGGGCCACACAGCCTTTAGCGTTATCGCAGGCAATTTGTATTTGGCGGCCAAGATGAAATTGATCCGGAGCAAGCCGAGTCTGCAAAAGAACCTCAGGCGTAATTTTCTTTTGTTCCGAATACTCCTG
>JAPKGD010000414.1 GCA_026648125.1 Bdellovibrionales bacterium
AGGCCAACAAGCCCACGATTTGGAAATTGGGCGAACCACTTAAGCTTGGATTAGCTCCCGAAGAACTTGTTTTGGAGCCGGCACCATCAGTTTCAAAAGGTGAAGCGCCTCCTCCGGTGGAGTCGGTGGTTCGAAATCAAGTGGCCATGCCCAATGTGAAATTGAATATTCCTCAGACTCCGCCTCAGCCTCCGGTTAAACCCGCCGTTCCAGAACCTCAGGATCCTAGTTTCAGCTCCAGCTCGCTTTGGCTGGGTTCGGAGGACAGCAAGCCCGGAATGGGAGAGTCGGGAGCCTCTATTCTGGGAGACCTTGAGAAGCGCATGAACGAGCTGATCAAAAAGGCACAAGCGGACGCGAAATCTCTGATCAATACCGCAGAAGTACCAGCGGGCTTGATTTCGACTCAGGAAATGAAAGAGGCGGGCCCAAGCGCTCCACCTCTACCCAATGAACCAGCTCCGAGCACTGAAAGTATAGCGAAGAAGGGGCAGCTCAAAGATCTCGATCAGGAAATCGCAACGAGGACGGATGATCGCCGAGAGCTCGCCCGTGAGGCCGCCCAAATGTTGTTAAAAAAGCAGCAAATGAGTGAAGAGATTGAGCGCTTAAAGGTTGTGCGAAGTCAATTGCTCCCCGAATTAGAGAGGGAGTTGACTGGCATAGAAGAGAAGATTGATCAGGCCAAAGAGGAATCCGGAAGACTTGAGGTGGATTCAAAAGACGGGCTGCAGGGGCAGGCGAAAGAAGTTTTGGAAAAGGCAAAAAAACAGGCGGAACTCCTCCTCAAAGAAGCAGAAATCAAGGCCAAGGAGCAGCGCGAGAAGCTTAAAGTTGAATTGGCAGATGAACGTCGACTTGCCGAACTTGAATTGGCAGATTTGAAACTCAAGCAAGTCGCCGAGATCAAAGATAGCGAAGAGAGTTTTGATAAGAAATGGGAGACAAAAAAAGCCGAGCGCGCTAAAGGATTTCTACAAGATGTAAGAAGTCGGCTCGAAAATTTGAGCCAAGAGACATCGCTTGATGTAAAGGCCAAATTGAAATTGGTGACTTCAATTGAAGAAAGTCTTCATCGGCACTTTCTTGCCGGAGAAAATGTGGGCGAATTTTCGCATTCGTCCTCCTTGGCGGATCACAGCGATGACATGCAAATTTTCGACACGGAAGTTCCAGATGATGACAAACCACCCATGTTGCCCCGGTTTCCATTACAGGTGGTGGGGGTGGTTGGAATTATTACCGTCTTGCTAGCGAGCGGATGGATATGGCGGGGAGTTCGAATTCGGCAGAAAGCAGGAAATGCTCAAATGGCCTCGGTTCAATCTCCAGCGCCGGCAAAGATTGCGCCCAGTCCTGCACCAGTTCCGGTGGCGCAACCGGTGGTTTCCCCCGCGCCCCCCGCGCCTCCCGCGTCTGAGCCACAAGTGGAAGTGGTGGCGGTAACGCCAAACCCACCCACACAATCTACATCGGGAGGCGACCTTGTCGATCAGGTTCAGGCGACAAATCAAGTGGAACCCCTAAAACCTACGCGAGAGCCCACCTCCAAGGCAAAAACAGTCCAAAAATCCAAATTAAAAGCGAAAGCACCTCGTCCCTCAGCGACCTGGGAAGATGTTTTAACCGGCAGTCGGGCCAACGAATGGCGCGTAAAATCAGCGGATTTCCTCTTTCGCCAACTTAAAGTCGATCGAAGTCGAATCGCTCGGTATCAAAAACTGGAAGCCAAACTGTCTCAAGATCTTTCGAAACAGAAGGGACGGACAGTGGCGAGCATTAAAAATCGCAGAAAGATTGAGGCTCAATTTGCTCGTGATGCCAGTCGGATTCTAGGAGGCGCAAATTGGGGGAAACTTCTGACCTTACGCAACTCCTTTACGGGTAAAAACCGTTAGCCAGCCGTTCTTGGTTCGTGGTAATTTGCCACTGAATCATGCAGAAAATTCTAATCATTCGCTTTTCTAGTTTTGGAGACGTGCTACAGACATTAAGTGTTGCTGGCGCCCTTAGCGAATCTTGGCCGGGCTCCAAAATTGACTGGGTGACCCGTGATGAGTTTCGCCCTTTGATCGACAGTCATCCCGCAATAAATAAAGTTTGGACTTTAAAGCGGTCCGAAGGATTCTCTGGTCTTTATCGTTTAGGCAAGGATCTTAAGAGGCAAGGCTACACTCATGTCTACGACGCCCACAATAATCTAAGATCTCGGTGGCTGTCTTGGAGCGTTTGTGGATTTGCTAATTACCGCCGCTGGTTTGGTGGGGCTCGGCTTTTGCGTCGTTCGATTTTTCGCATAAAACGGTTTCTATTGTTTCGCATGCGGTGGAATTTGTTTGCGATGCCTTTTAATGGACAAAGAGATTTGCTTTGGCCCTTGCGCAACTGGGGTATCGAGCCTAAAGCTCCACCCGTGCCGCAACTCATCTTGCCGCCTGAGGCTCATGCGGAAGTTCGCTCAAAAGTGGGGCCTTTGCCGGATGAGTTTATTGCATTGGCACCATCAGCCGCGTTTCCGCTAAAGCGATGGCCACTCTCGCATTGGCGAGATCTGATTGAACTGTCACCCCAGCTGGAGTTTGTCATTTTGGGCGGGCCTGAAGATCAATTTGTTGAGGAGCTGGTGCGAGTCGCACCAAGCCGAGTGCACAACTTTGCAGGTAAACTTTCTTTGGTCGCGAGTGCCCAGGTGGTGAACGAGTCGAAGCTTTTGATTAGCAACGACACCGGGCTT
>JAPKGD010000415.1 GCA_026648125.1 Bdellovibrionales bacterium
GGACTCCCCTCCAAGTTGAACGATCCACTTCTGATCGGGGTTGAACTTTTCCCAGCGAGTGAGGTCCGCAGTGACTCGAATGAGATCTGTAAAAACCATATTCATTGCAAAGGACTGCTGCATAATGGCTCGCATAGGTTCTGGAATATCCCTATCCACGCCTGCCGGATTGCTGAGCACGTAGGCAAATCCCATCTGAGGATTCACGGTATAAAGCGCCGCCACGCTGCCATTCCACTGAATGTGCGTGCTCCCTTGGTCAGGCACTTGCTGTAAATTATAAACTGAGAGTCCAAAGGTAATGTGCTCATTCATCGACTGAGCAAATGCCGCATGAATATATCGTTCAGTCCAGGCCATTCTAGGAAGCGTGCGACGCCTTTGTAAGTATGCAAATCCTCCCGGTGAAAAGTTGCCGGGGCTATTTTCAACTAAAGACACCGCCATGTCCGAGTCATGCTCGCCATCAGCCCAATATCCATCTCGATAAAAAAATCCTGCCTCCATGCCCATGGCGAGAGCCGCTACGGCAGGATTGAGAAAGATCAATTCAGGCACTTCTGCACCTGCGCGGCCACCACCGCCCATCGCAGAACTCACTGGACCTGAAAAAATTTGGGTTTGTGCTGCGTCAATATTGTGTTGAAATAGAAACACTACTAGGGAAGCTACAAACCAGGAAGGTATTTTGAAGCTGAACATTCGGCCCATTGTTGCTTTTTTGACACTCATGGCGATCATCATAGCATCGTCATCGGGGGGTGCAACCCCTGAGGTCAATCCGCCGCCCATGCCCAAGAAGGTAGCAAAGCGTTTTATCGAATTCAAAAGAGGTGAAACTCTCTACGGCATTCTCAATCGTCATGGATTCACATCTCACCACTCTAGCCTCATTTTAAAGCAGAACCCTCTTCCCAAAGGGCTATCTCTCAGTAACGGCGAAGCTTATCGCTTGCGAGTGAGTGGAGATAAGAAATTTGCTGAGATAAAAATCTACGATGCCCCAAAGGATCTCTCTTACGTTTTTTGGCGCAACGGAAGTGCTGCGGGAAGCCTCATTAAAAATGAGCCCTTCGGCATTAAAGAAAGAGTTGTTCGCGGTGAGGTTCGTGGATCGCCACTCAACGCCATTTACCAGAAAATTCCTTCGCAGTGGATTGCTCATCGCTTTATGGATGCCTACACCTTTGATTACAATCTGCCCAAGCGCCTTCAGCGCGGAGCCAAATTCAAAATACGCTTAGAAACTAAGTGGGACGGCGAAGATTTAATTGGCTACGGTGAAATTCTTGAAACAGCCATTGAACTCGGATCAGCTGTCGAGCGCCGATTTTATATTCGCTATCCTGGAGGCGGCACGTTTGTAGATCCCGGAAATAGCTACGCTGATCGTCCGCTCTTCGCTCCCGTAAGCTATCTGCGCGTTTCAAGCCTTTTTGAGGCTCGGCGCTTTCATCCCATTAAACAACGCAAGCAACCCCACCTTGGGGTCGATTTTGAGTTGCCCGAGGGAACCGACATTTTTGCTGCAGAGTCAGGGCGAGTGCTGCGATCTGGCTTTCAAAGAGCCTCAGGAAACTTTGTCGTCATTCAGCACAAGAATGGTATGGAAAGCTACTACAACCATATGTTGAATATTGCTCCGGGAATTTACCCTGGCGCCAGGGTCGACAACGGTCAGAAGTTAGGTGAAATTGGCTGCACGGGCTACTGTACTAAGGGGCATTTGCATTTCGCAGTTAAGAAAAGGGGCCGGTTTGTAGACCCTCTCCGCTACATAAAAAATTATCCTTACCGCTCACAAAAATTAATTTCTCTGAACAGCGAAGATCTTTAGAGCGCCGAACGCTCGCAAATACTGACGTAGTGGCTCGTGGTCGCATTGTTGGCATAGCACTGACTATAAGGTTTCTGCAGAACACATTTCGCCTGTAGGTTGACATACCAATATTCCGAACGAAGAACGCGCCGAACCACTTGTAAAAGCTGGGCATTGCTGTTTTCTGCGGCATTATCACCCACTGCAGGGCACTCAATGGCATCCTTTCCAATTTTTAGCTGTAGGCTCCCAGGACAAGTCCAAAACGAAACAGCCGCACCGTTCAACAGATCGGTCTCCTGAATATTCGTTACAACTCGCGGGGCGGAATTGTCCCCAATCGGGTAATTGAATTGTAAAGCGTAACCTCTACCATACGCTGAGGTGTTCGAAATTATCCCATTTGGTCCTCTCGCAAGAACCTCGCTCTCTTTTCGATTGGCTTTATAAGTGAGGGTCAGCCTCGCCTTATAAGCCAATACACTCCTCAAGCCTTGCGCGAATCCTTCACTTCCTAAAAATTGTACTGTTCCCTCAACTCGACCATTGGTCGATCCTGGGGTCGTGGGAAAGTAATTGATCCGCGAAGGTGCTACGGCCGTTAATGGCTGAGCTATGGAAGCATTGCTCAAGGGTACTAAAATATTCGAGTAATCAAAGAATTCTCGCGTGCTGCCGCCCCCATTGTACGGTGACTGCAAGTTGTCGTAATCACGCATTGAGAACTGAAGAAGGGCGCCCGCGTTCTCGGGGCTTTGCGCCAGCAAGTTGGCTCGTTCGGTGGGATTATAATTTGGAGTCGCGTTGATCAAGCTTTGGTTAACGGCAACTCCAGTTCCGTTTTTGTAAGCGCCCATGCGAAAAGTAAAAATCGCATTTGGATCAACACTGGTAGGTCCATCCGCACAGGACAT
>JAPKGD010000416.1 GCA_026648125.1 Bdellovibrionales bacterium
GAAGGGCCAGAGTTTGAAAAATGGTAGTCGGATTGGACCGTATTCCATCGTCCGCCTCATTGGGCGGGGCGGTATGGGCGAAGTGTATGAAGCCTTAGATGAAAATCTAAAACGAAAAGTAGCTCTTAAAATTATTAGCCCTCAGTTCACACACGATTCAGAGATCACCACAAGATTTGAACACGAAGGACGCACCCTTGCAAAAGTCTACCACCGAAACCTGGTTTTGATTTACGCCTTTGGACAAGATAACGGAATCTACTACATTGCGATGGAGTACGTGGAAGGAAGGTCCATTTCAGAAAAATTAACAAAGGGTCCGTTCGAAATCAAAGCCGCAATACCCTTGTTCATTGAAATGCTGGATGCCATTCATTCCTTGCACAACATGGGAATAGTTCACCGCGACCTGAAACCTGGTAATATCATTTTGCGCGACTCAACCACCGTAAAAATCGTAGATTTTGGCATTGCAAAGGACTTTGAAGACAACCCAGAGCTCACTCGGGTCGGAGATTTTATCGGTTCAGCCCACTATGCTGCTCCCGAGATTGCCAGCGGAAACAAATGCTCACCGAAGTCGGACATCTTCTCCTTAGGCGTTATCTTTTACGAAATGATCACTGGCAAAAGACCCTTTCGCGGAAAAACAATGATTGAAGTTTTGGAGAAGGTAAAAAGCAAGAGAATTGCCTTTCCTTCAGACGTAGATATTCCCGATAGCCTCAAAAAAATAATTCTTGATATGTGTGAAAAGGCACCAGAGCAACGAGCATCGGATATTCCGGCCCTACAGCGCGAACTCGGCCGAATCCTGTCACAAGACCTACAGCCCCTAGCCCAACCGCAATTTGATTCTGAGTCGATTACCAAATCAAATCCAATAGCCAGCTCCGAGATCTTCCCATCGATTCCTTCTCTCCGCTCTGGAACAGGCTATCGAGGAACTTTTCCAAGCCGGCCGAAAATTGAAGAATTGGACCCTGATCTCATGTCGGTCTTAAAGACTCGCCCATTTGAACGAATGCCAAAACACCTTCCCACTGGCATCTTCGTCTCCGTAGTTCTAGGAATACTCATATGGCTGTTTTCCCCTCAAAAAGAACTTCCACCCCCCGCGAATCCCGTCGATAAATTTATCATCCAGGAGACGGTCATAAAGAAGGCGGTCACTCCGACAAAGACAGCCGCTGTTTCTCCAGAAAAGCAGTTAACTCCTCCAATCCGCGAACCCTCTGTGGAACCAGTAACTAATATTAATCAAAGTAGCGAAGATCATCTGAAGAATTCGGAGACCGAAACTACTCCTTCAACGGACGAATACTCAGTATCCGAATCGACTGAAGCGAACGAGCCTTCCTCCAACGAGGAAGATGAAATCGAGCACACCCCTTCACCGACACCAACCCAAACTCTCAGAGCAGAGACATCTCTACCCTCGCCCTCGACGTCAACTTCCGAGCCGCGAGCAAAGACCTATTCTCGTTCAATTCGCTCGTCTGTAAAGCGTAGAGTTCCGGCCAGTGAAAGTCGCCCAATCCTTCAAACGGATACTCCCCCTCCTCCCCCTATTCTTCAAGCTGCCATCTCTCCAACTCCCGAACCAACTCCTGAGCCCAGTCAGGAACTCGAACGTGCTATAAAAGAAGAATTAACCCGCCCTATTTTAAAATTCCCTCGAAGCGGCAGCATTGTACTCACTAAGGGCACTACTGTACCAATTGTCTTTCTTTGGGGAAGCGTACCCGATGCACAGTATTACGAAATTCAATTTTCAAATGATAAAACATTCTCATCACCTTTTTATTCGACCAAAACAAATAGCTCCCGATTTATCTACAATGGTACGTTTCCCCGAAAAGTTCTCTACTGGAGAGTCCGCGCAACAAACGGGGACTCCCTTTCGCGCTGGAGCAAAATCAGAACTCTGAAACGGTCAGACTGAGGTTTCGATAATGAATCTACATCGGCTAGGAATTTTGATCATTTCCATCCTGTTCTTATCCGGATGCGTTACCGCGAAAAGCAAAGAAGGCATGATTAATCGTCAGACGGCTTCAACAACCAAAATAGAATTTGAATCAAAACGAAATAATGAGATCTATTTGCCGTTCTTCTTCATGTTGAGTGGCGTGAAAAGAAGATTTCATGCCGATGCGAGAACGGCCATCGGGATCTGTCGCTACTTTCAATTTAGACACGCCGTCAAATATGAAGCCACTATTACCGACAGTCCAGTGACTTGGCTTGCTGAAGACGGAACTTTCACAGAGTGGGATCAGAAGGAAGGCTTCTATGCCCTTCAGAAAATAACTTGCGAATAGTTGAATCCCCTTAGACCTTGAGCCAGCGAATTCTCTATTTAGAGACTCAAATAGAGACGATTCCAGGCCGATGAGTATAGGTTGAAAAAGATCATACCTATCCTATTTTTAATCTTCAATTCTTTGGCACCTGCTAAGGACCTGCCCTCTTTAGATGCCCCTTGCACATTGCCCTGCTGGCAAAATCAGAGTAAGAATTTTCAAGACCTGTTGGCCATGCAAATTGCAACCTGTAAGACCGAGTTAAACAAAAAGCAGTGCGATGCAATACCCGATACCGACGAACGCAAACTTTGCCACCCATCTCAGTTCTGCCGTGGAGAAAACGATCAGCTCTCAAAGATTTTGGAGGGCTGTGGATTTGGTCTGGTTGATCCCACACTCAAG
>JAPKGD010000417.1 GCA_026648125.1 Bdellovibrionales bacterium
TGGGGAGTGCCCGGGGCTGAAGGTTTGCGGGCACTTTGCGGCGGTTAGGCGCCGGCGGGGGCACGGATGGATTCGGGCTCCAATGAGCCCGGTCTGGATTGCCGTGGTGGGGCTGCGCTTGCAGCGTTTGCGCTGCAAGCAATCATGCCACGGTACCGTGTGGTCGCTGCCGCGGTCCATCCAGGGAGATTGCAGTCATGCCAAAGATTCTAGTTCTCCAAGGGGTCTCATCCACTGGATAAACTGGGCGGACTCTCATGGGAGAAGGCAAAGGGAAAGGTTCGTAACCATTTACGTGACGTCGCGGCTGAACTGCTTCAGCTATACGCTGAACGGGCTCAAACCCATCGCCCACCTCTCCCCGAGCCTGATGCCGATTTCGCGGCGTTTGAGGCGGCCTTTCCGTATGATGAAACCAACGATCAGCTCAGAGCAATTCAAGACATTTTAAGCGACCTTCGCCGAGAAACACCAATGGATCGTTTGATCTGCGGAGATGTGGGTTTCGGAAAGACGGAGATCGCTTTGCGGGCAGCTTTCAAAGTGGTGCAAGAGAGAAAGCAAGTCGCAGTCATTGCGCCGACGACCGTACTTACGTTTCAGCACACTGAAACTTTTAAGCGCCGTTTTAAGGATTGGCCGATCACAATTAGGGCTCTTAATCGATTTGTTGCAAATGATGAAATTAAAAAGACTCTGACTGAACTCAAGGATGGAAAAGTTGATATCGTCATTGGAACTCATAGGCTCTTGAGTCGCGATGTGGGTTTTAAGGACCTCGGACTTTTAATCGTCGATGAAGAACAAAAATTCGGCGTTCAGCACAAAGAGCGCTTGAGAAAAATGAAAGTGGGCGTTGATACCATCGCCATGTCTGCGACACCCATACCTCGCACATTGAATTTAAGTCTTATGGGCCTAAGGGATCTTAGCATTATCAACACGCCGCCGGCGGATCGCCTTCCCACCAGAACTTTTGTTTGCAAATACGACCACGATACCATTCGCAAAGCTGTGATGAGTGAAATCCATCGTGGCGGCCAAGTCTTCTTTATTCACAATCGAATTGAATCTATTTATGGGCTACTCGACGATCTCCGTAGCTTTTTGCCAGATGTCCGCATGGGTTTAGCCCATGGGCAGATGGAAGAAGGGCAACTCGAGAAGGTCATGGTCTCATTTTTTAATCATGAAATTGATATGCTTGTTTGCACTACAATTGTGGAATCCGGGATGGATATTCCCAGAGCAAACACGATGTTTATCGACAACGCTCAGCAACTGGGCCTCAGTCAGCTTTACCAGCTTCGAGGGCGAGTCGGTCGAAGCAAAGAACGTGCGTACTGTTATTTGCTGATACCTCCCCATAGAAGACTCGACAAAGACGCACAAGAGCGACTCAAAGTTATTCAAGAGAATACGGCTCTTGGAAGCGGAATTCGCATTGCCCAGTACGATCTTGAGCTTCGTGGCGCGGGCGACATTCTGGGAGAAGAGCAGTCCGGCCACATAGATGCTGTAGGATACGAAATGTATCTGGAATTACTCGATGAAGCAGTTAAGCGCGTGAAGGGCGAGCCCTTTGACGAGCAGCCGCTTGAGCCGGACATAAATGTTCGCATTCCCGCTCTCATTCCGGATCGCTATATTACGGATATTCGTCTTCGCCTTTCTTATTACCGTTCGTTTGCCGAAATCCGAAGCCCAGAGGATATGGAGCGAATTGAGCAAGATCTTCGTGATCAGTTCGGGGCTCCACCAGATCAGGTGATCAATTTGTTGGGATTGATGCTAATTCGTCACTTATGCCGAATTCTGTCCGTAAAGGATTTGAGTGCCGGCAAATTGGGTATTTCTCTTCTGTTTACCGAGCGTACGCCTTTGCCAACCGAACGTGTGCTCGAGTTGGCTAGCCGAGAGAATAAACGATTTTCGGTTTCTCCAGATAGTCGGCTTCACATTCGAATGGCGACGATCACGTGGCCGAGAATTTACGAGGAATTGAATTATCTCATTAGTCTTTGTCCAAAGATCTAAAATTCAAGGCGCACGCCAGCGCCCCAATTAAAAGCCGTGGAAAAATCGGGATCTGCAGCCGCTTGGGAGGAGATGAACTGTCTTCCTTCAACGTAGATAAAGGTATTCTCCACACCCGAATCCAGATAAGAAATTCGTGCCGATTCGCGATCGAGCCAATTCAGCTGAAACGCAAGTCCTCCGCCGAAGTAGGGAGCAACTTGGGTGTTACCCCCAAAGCTCGAACCTTCTACGCTTTCGGTATAAAAGATCGTATATGCACCGACAAATCCATAAGGAACCACATAGGGTTCATAATAGAGATTATCGAGGCTGAGATTTAATCCCAACCGAACCGGTATCAACTCTAAATCTGAGGCGACCAAGTCGGAGTCAGCCGAATTCTGATAAAACCCGACTCCAATTTCTGCGCCTATTGATCCAATGATCATATTTCTTTTTAAAGAGTACTGAAGTTCCATGAGTGGGAGATCCGCAGCACTATTGTAAACTTCATCAAAATTCGCCGTCACAAAATTTGGCTCATAGTTGATAGGGTCAAAACTTGAGTATCCCACGCCGACGGTGTGACTCCATTTTTCTCGGCGATAGCGGTAGGGAACTAGGTAGTAGATTCCGGTAATGTCTGAGGGCAAAAGTTGACTTGGTTCGACCTCAACCCATAG
>JAPKGD010000418.1 GCA_026648125.1 Bdellovibrionales bacterium
CTTAAGAATTTTGCCATTAAGATGTCGTTTTTTTTGGCCGTAGTTTGAAGAATGGGTCGAGGATGAAAAATGACAAAGGCAAAGAGCGCATTGGTATCTTTGAATCCATTTGCGGTCGGAGGATCTGTAATAATGGCCAAACCGGACAATTTTCCGGACCGCAGATCTTCCTTGGCACCGTTTTGGGCACTGAGCAGCCATATCTTATCGAAAAGCAAAATCTACACCCGAAGAGATAGGTTCAGGATCTGAGGTTGATCAACAGGCTAGTGGGGCAGTTTTCGCGAAGCATCAACGGCTTCAGAGCAAAGCTCATGTTGCAAATTTCTCTATGGGTGGCAAAAATGAGCCTCTATGAAAACACAAACACTGTTTTACCAGCTATTTGAGAGCCAAAGTTCAACCTACACCTACCTTCTTGGAGATGTTGCCTCAAAGAAGGCGGTTCTGATTGATCCGGTCATTGAAACGGTGGATCGGGATCTCAATCTTTTGCATGAGCTGGGATTAGAATTAGATTTGATTTTAGAAACCCACATCCATGCGGACCACATTACTGGTGCGGGGGAGCTCAGAAGCCGAACCGGAGCAAAGGTGGGGGTGGCGGAAGTTGCTGGAGCTGATTCGGTGGATTTACCTTTGGTAGATGGTCAGGTCGTAAAAGTCGGGCATTTAGAAATCAAAGTTTTAGCAACCCCGGGTCATACCAATGCCTGCCTCAGTTTTCTCTGCGAAGACCGCGTATTCACAGGAGATGTGCTATTGATTCGAGGTACGGGACGAACGGATTTTCAACAGGGCTCGCCTGAGAGTCTATATGAAAGTGTTCATGAAAAGCTGTTCTCTCTTCCTGATGAAACATTCGTCTATCCCGGGCATGACTATCGGGGTTTACCGTATACTACGATTGGGCTGGAAAAGGCCTATAACCTGAGGCTGGGTGGAGGCCGAAGCTCAGCGGATTTTATCAAGACCATGAGCGAATTGAAGTTGGCTCAGCCTAAGAGGATTCAGGAGGCTGTACCTGCCAATTTAAAATTGGGCCTCACTCCAGGTGGAAGGGTCTTTCATCCTCAAGTCGTAAATAATATCCCAGAAATTCAGCCTGAAGACGTTAATCTTCATTTGGGTCGTAATTTTCAGTTGGTGGACGTTCGTCGCCCGGAAGAGTTTAACAACGAACTCGGGCATGTTCCGGGCGCGAAACTTGTGACTCTAGGCCCAGAGCTGATGAAATTTCTTGAGTCGGCGGATCGAAATTCTGAAATTGTTTTTATTTGCCGAAGCGGTGGAAGATCTGGGCAGGCAACGGCCATGAGTCTCGATTTTGGCTATAAGCACACCATGAATATGATCGGTGGCATGTTACGTTGGAATGAACTTGGACTTCCTGTTGCTCGGGATTAGCCGAATTCTTTTGAGGACTTAACAAGTTAACTGCGGATGCTGCTGCGGCGCACCTGACGCATTTTGGCGAATTCGTCCGTCCTGCGTCGTTTGATTTTATTGCGAAAAGTTTTCGCTCTGATTAGATTGAAGTGTGACTAAACAACAACAGTGCTCACCGCTCGAGGTATCAGCTTGAATCAACAGGTTTCAAATCCAGCACAGAATAAACGTCCCGAAATCGATTGGCCTACATCGCTCTTTTTGGTCATTACTCCCATCGCGGCTCTGGTCCTTACGCCTATTCACATCATCTGGAATGGTTTGAGTTGGGGGCTGATTCTTCTTTTAGTGATTTATGGAGGTATTTCAAATTTAAGTATAACCGCCGGATATCATAGGCTCTTTTCACACCAGAGTTACCAAGCCTCCCTCTGGGTTCGCCTTGGGTACCTCTTTTTTGGCGCGGGTGCTTTTCAGGGTTCGGCCATGAAGTGGTGCACAGATCATCGTCGGCACCACCGCTATGTCGATACCGAAAAGGATCCTTATAATATTCACCGCGGGTTCTTTTTTGCCCATATGGGATGGCTGTTCGTTAAAGATGCGCCGGAGTTTCGGAATCAATGGGCGCCAGACCTCGCCCGAGATAAATGGATAGCCCTGCAGCACAAATACTACGTTCCCATAGCGATTATATCGGGCTTTGCTCTTCCCACCTTTATCGGTTGGGCCATGGGGGCTCCTCTCGGCGGTTTGATTTTTGGCGGTGCGCTTAGAATCGTTATCACTCAGCATACAACTTTCTTGATCAACTCCTACTGTCACTATTTTGGCAAGCAGACCTACGGAAAAGAGAACTCAGCGAAAGATAGTCTATTCATCTCGTTTTTTACGCATGGGGAAGGCTATCATAATTTTCATCATCACTTTCAGGCGGACTATCGAAACGGCATTCGCTGGTATGATTGGGATCCCACCAAGTGGTTTATTCGTGGATTGAGTGCCGTGGGACTGGCAAAGGGCTTGCGCCGGGTTCCCCGCGAAAAAATCATTCGCGCTCAGGTGGATGAGCAAGCAAGAACACTCTTGCAGCGCGGGGCGAACGCCGAGTGGGTGGTTCGCCTACGAACCCGAGTCGAAGAGTCAGCTGTGCGTTGGCAAACCCTAAAGAGAGAGAGCATGGAGCGAAAGCGTCAGCTTAAGCTCGCATCTGACGAAAAAATCAAAGAGCTCAAGGCGCGATATCAAGAGGCTAAACGTCAAATGAAAGCCGCTCGGCGTGAGTTTAAAATGGCGCGTCGTGA
>JAPKGD010000419.1 GCA_026648125.1 Bdellovibrionales bacterium
ATCGCCATAGATGCTCTTAGGATAATTTTTAGTTAAAAGATCCCTAAATTTATAAGTCTGTTTAACATCGCCTTTGCGATAGGCCTCTACGATTCGAAGATAGATGGCCTTTTCACCTTCCGGAAGGTTCGCTCCAAGGTGTGCCTTTTTAGGTGGCGATGCCACAGGGATAGGAGCAGCAAAGAGTCCGCCAGATATTGCTGCTAAAATGCACACTGTTCCGACTTTGAGAATTTGCGTCATACTCCACCCCCCGGTCAGAAGTACCAGTTCACTCCTTTAATCTTAGAGAATATGTAGAGAAATTCAAATCCTGATCCGTCGAATTTAAGATCTTAAATCAAAAAATTTTAAACACTTCACGCCTTGCGCAATAAATATTGGGGGGCATAAAAGCCCCAGTTAAATTAGTTATCCACAGCCCTTGTGGAATTCTCCTAAGATCAGCCCCTGGACCTAACTCCAGACAAGGGTTTAAGCGATTTGCTTAATCTGTAAGCACACGTCAAGTATCCGAATACTCAGCGTTTTTTTAAAAATTTTTGACAATTTAACAGATTCCTAAACAAATTCTGAAATTCGAATTTCGGATAAAGACGCTGCGTTCTTCTCTAATTCTTCACGACAAGCGGCATCAACAATGCTTCCTCGGGCCACCATGCCCATATGGTTTCTCATGTTCCTGCTAAACTCGAGTGTTTTAAGGCTCGACCTTGGTCCATTTGTTTCACAGTGGGCCCTTCCATTACATGAGCGCTGCTTAAGCTGGATTCCAAATACAAATTATGGCCCACTCTATGGAGCTATCGTCTGCGGCAAGGACCCCGCTTTAAGCTCCGAAGTTCTCACCCTGCAAATCAGCGGCCTTTATCACCTCCTTGTGGTTTCTGGTGCACACCTCACCTTTATTCAAGGATGGCTTAGGCCATTTTCGAAAAAGTCATTCACTCGCCGGCTTGCTGTGCTTCTATTGATTGTCTACACACTCATGACCAACGCCCAACCCCCAGTGGTTAGAGCCTTTGTTTATTGGTGCTTGATCGAATGGCATCCCTTGAGATCGAGTTCAATTCAATCAGCTCCCCGTGGACAGCTTTATACGGGTGTCATTTGCCTCACTATCTTTCCAGCCTGGTCAACTTCCCTATCGTTTTGGTTGAGCTGGCTTGCGAGCTTGTCGATTCAGATCGCCCAACGAGTTTTGAAATCAGAATTGGCCCGGCATACATTGACTCACCTTATTCTGCTACCAGCTCTCGTTCGCCTTGGCGCCGGACACCCCTTTGCCATCTTATCAAACTGGATTCTTGGCCCATTGTTTGGAGCACTCCTACTTCCGCTCTCCATTGCCGCAATGGCTGCTCCAATACTTCAGCCCCTCTCGGATGGAATTTGGTTTATCTTGATCAAAATCCTTGAGCCATTTTGCCACCTCCTAATTCACCAGGAGGCGGGATTCTCCCGCGCCACACTCATAATATATATCTGTGTTGTTCAGATCGTTTGGTTGGAGGCCGACAAATGGCTTCGACGCCGAAACTAGTTCACTTCGCTCTCGCCCTTGTCATCGTCCTCTATGCTGATCAAATCACATACGATTTGGGGTCCGGGGTCGTTATTTGGAATGTGGGTCAGGGGCAATGGGCCACCAGATATCAGAACGTGTCTTGCGAACACTTTGATGCCGGCGGAGATCGACACCCTGGTGATCAAATTCAAGTTCTCTGTAAAATTAAGTCCAACCGGTTCTGGCTTTCACATTGGGACCTCGATCATATCAACTTGTTCCCGAGAATTCGCAAAAAGCTCACCAGACTCTGCTTAATGGGGACCCCATCGGCCCCGACATCACAGCGAAAGCAGTCCCTCATCGGTGGGCTCCATCAATGCGAGCCATCGCCCAACCCATCAACGCTATGGATATTTGAACCAAAGAGAAGAAAAAATAGTAACAACTCCAGTCGGGTGGCTATTTCAGGCAATTGGTTACTTCCCGGCGATTCGCCAAAAACGGAAGAGTCTCACTGGGTGCGGAAGTTAAGAGGCAAACCGATTCAGCGAATCTTACTCGGACACCACGGAAGTCGAACGAGTACGGGACAAGCCTTGCTGAAAGAGGCTCCCCTTATTCAGCAATCGGTGGCGAGCGCCCGAAGGAGCCGCTACAATCATCCTCACCAAGAAACACGCACGGCCCTCAAGGGCCGCGGTATTGCTCTGATTGAAACGGAAAATTGGGGAAGCTTACGTTTCCCCGATTAGATTTTGAGTGGCTTATATTCCATGCCCAAATCACGGGCGACGGGTTCATACACCACCGAGCCGCCGTACACATTGACTCCTTTAAAGAGAGCCGGGTCGCGCGCAATGGCGTCTTCGACACCCATCGCAGCGAGCATCGAGGCATACTTAAAGGTGGCGTTGGTTAATGCATAGGTTGATGTTCGCGACACCACGCCTGGCATATTCGGAACGCAATAGTGAATGACACCATCAATTTCAAAGGTTGGATTCGCGTGAGAGGTCGGCCGGCAGGTTTCAATACAGCCGCCTTGGTCTACGGCGACATCCACCACTACAGTCCCCTTACCCATGGATTGAATCATCTTTTTGCTGACCAACGTGGGAGCCTTATGCCCCGTCACTAATACGGCGCCAACAAGGAGATCGGCACTAGCCACAGCGCGCTCA
>JAPKGD010000042.1 GCA_026648125.1 Bdellovibrionales bacterium
CAGCCATTCGATTGCCTTTTCAAAATCACCCTTCGTTTCTTCAAGGGCCTTTTTGCAATCCATCATTCCCGCACTTGTTCTCTCGCGCAGCTCTTTAACTGCACTTGCACTCACATCTGCCATGACTTTTCTCCTCAGTTCAAAATTTTGAATTCACGCTCGAATACAGAGCGGCTGATTACTCAGCCGTCTCTTCAGTTGAAGTTTCGCCTTCGCCCTTTTCGCTTGAATCAAGCTCCATTGCGATTTCAACGTCTTCCGCTGTTCCAGCAGCAACAAGTTTGCGTCCACGAGCCATCTTAACCACGGCTGGTCCGGCTGATTTTTCTTCTTTTCCAGCTCGGCCGCGAGGTGCTCTTTCAGGTTTAGCCTCAACGGTCTCTTTGGGCGCAGCTTCTTCGGTTTGCTTGTTGCTCTCGCTTCGGACTTTGTCGGACCACTCTTTGTGGCCTTCCAAGTAGGCGTCAGCAACGAGGTTAGTGAAGAGTTTAATTGAGCGAATCGCATCGTCATTTCCAGGAATCGGAAAATCAATGGTTTCGGGATCAGTGTTTGTGTCGGCAATGCCAACAACAGCCATACCGAGGCGCTTGGCTTCAGCCACCGCGATATGTTCCTTATTTAAATCCACCACAAACATCAATGCGGGGGAGTCCTTCATGTCACGAATTCCCTCGAGATGATCGTTTAGACGTTGCCATTCTTTTTCAATACGAGCGCGCTCTTTCTTAGAGAAAAACTCGAGTTCGCCCTTTTCGCGCATCTGATCGATTTTCTTAAGCCGATCGATGCTGGACTTTACAGTTTGAAAGTTAGTGAGTGTTCCGCCGAGCCAACGCTTAGTTACAAAGTAAGCGCCACAACGTTGAGCGGCCTCTTTGATGGGCTCTTGAGCTTGCTTCTTAGTTCCGACAAAAATCAGTCGGCCACCTTTGGCGGCAATTTTTGCAACTTGATCAGCGGCGTTCTTGGCGCACACAACCGACTTTTGTAAGTCGATGATGTGGATGCCACCACGATCCGTGTAAACATAGGGTTTCATTTTGGGGTTCCAGCGCTGTGTCTGGTGACCGAAGTGAACGCCCGCATCGAGCATTTGCTTCATAGTAATCTGGGCCATCTTATACCTCTCTGGTTATGCCTCCTTCCCGTGGAACCTCACCATGAGGCACCAGAAAGAACGGGAAGTGCGTAATTTAGTGGGAACGGTTAACACGCGGGGCGGCAATGGGCAAGCGATCATATGGTAAAATCCCGGTGGGTTTCTGAGGATTTAGGGGATTTAAGGGTTCGCCTCGGCGGGGGCCTCAGCCGTTGTCGTGGTAGCCGCCTGAGCCGTACTCGAGGTCCCTAAAAATGCTTCACTCAAGCGTTTGGCCATGTCTATTGAAGCCAAGGGCCCTTTCAAGGGGCTTAAAAGATGGGAAGCAAGCCACAGATTGGGGGATTCTGAGAGGCGAAATTCCTCTTTGGTCTTAAGGTTCATTTGTCCATGAGATTCGGGGCTGACCAAGAGCTTTTCGTCCTTGAGATCCGTAAGTGCTCCCTCATAGGCCCGTTTGAGCTGGCGCTTAAGGTGCTTCAGGGCATGGCTGAGCTGCTCAGAATCATCGCTGACTTCTTGGCCAACCAGGGTCATCCAAAGAGAATACTGGCTTCCATCGGCTTGGGCGGGCCAAACTCGCCCAAGGACAGGCTCGAACACCTGACCGCTGCCAAAGAGGACATGAATGCCACGCTCAAGACCGATAGGGCTCGAGTGATGGAGGTGCAGGGAAACCGTCGCCCATGTGGGGGCCTTGGCCAGTCGAGTTCGGTGGCGGCCCTCGATAGAATCGCCCGGCGAGAGATCAAGTAGCGCCCGTGGGCCACCCGTAAAAATCACCGAGTTTGCAGTAAGAATCTCATCCCCATTTATTTCCACGCCGGTCAGGGCGTGAGAGTCAAACAGGAGTCGTGTGGTTTCTTTTCGAAATTGAATCTTTGATGTCCACTTTTCCGCCAATTGGTCCGCAACAGCGGAGAGCTCAGGGGTGGTACGAATGCGCTCGGGAGAGATGTAAAAGTCAATCTCATCTCGGCTTGCAAAGTTGCGTTCGCCAAAGCCCACAAAAGACTTCAGGCGCCCTTCTTCAAAATGCATGGGAGAGTTGTCTTCAGCCGACTGTAAAATCTCAGATTGCAGCAGCTGACTCAGCCAGGACAAAAGGTCTCGGGACGAATCGCTGTTTGGGATGTAATCGAAGTGGGCTGGTAGTGGACCCTTAGGCCCGAGCAGAGGGCGAGCATAGCTTGCGGCGCGATCCCCAGCTTCGAAGATCGCCACGTCATGACCGGCTTGGTGTAAGGCTTCAGAGATAAGAAGGCCGCCAAGATCGGCGCCAATAACCAAGACTTCGTAATGCTGATTTTTTTTGGATTGAGCCATGCCCCTAAGAATTGTACGGATCTTGCTGCGAATTCAAGCTCTTCTGCGCTGCTCGCGCAATTAGGCGAAAAACCGGAATAAGTGGGGACCTGACCCAAGGGTTCTTGCTGATCCATTGGGCGATGGGCGGAGAATGTTTGTAATAGGCAGCGATGGCAAACCGTCCAAGGGCTCTCTGAAGGAGGTACTGGTCGCGAAATTGGCGCAAGATCACCACTTCAGGCGCGAGACCATTAGCAAACACCGCAGTCGCAATAAAGCATCGGCCCCGATTGCTCTTGGTGGACTTCAGAAAATTCTTAACAACGCCGGGGTTTTTTGCTGTCCGTGAAAAAGACTCCGCTTTCTTTACAATATCTGGGTACAAGGGGCTGAACGGAAGAAATTGACTCAGCTTTCCCGCGGCCTGGCCCATGCGATTTCCATATCTCGGAGAAGTGTCATAGATGCGGATGAGGTCCCAATACACGGAGGCCACCACGGTCAGTTCTTTCGAGCGAGTCGAGTTATTAAAGACTTCCGGCGAGAGGTCGCCCTTTTTCTTGTTATAGACCATTTCTAAAACGCGAAGATATTTTTCGTAGGCCACCGCCGCCTCTGAGTAGGCCTTTTGGGACATCAGGCTGCGGGCTTGCTTGATCAGATTGACCCGGCTTTTCCATAGCATGAGTTTGTTGCGTTCTCGGGCATCCTTTTCAAGGCGCAGCTTTAGTCCTTGAGAGACGGCACCGGTGAGTTCGGCGTAGCAACTGGGGCACACCAAATTGGGAAGGGCCCCGTTGCTGCTCACGCTCGCTAAAACCAAGCGCATACCCGCGTCGATAGGCACGAGTTCCATGTTGGGGGTTCCACATCTCGGACAATTGCTGCCACTCATCCCTAATAGATTAAGGTTTTAGGCCCATAATCTACAACATGTTGATGGGATCAACGTCAATTTGCGCACTGGCTCCTTTAGGAAGCCAGGAGCTATCGCCCATAAGCTGGCGGCAAAAGGCTCTCAGAACCATGGCATCCGGACACTTAACCAGCATCTGCCCGCGAAATTTGCCTCTCAGCTTAGCAAGCGGAGCGGGAGCGGGACCAAGGACCTGAATTTTTTCGTATTCTGATCGCGACTGGCGTAAAGTCTGGGCGCGATGCTGCAGAAGTTCAGAAGCCTGATCAAGGCGCTGCAGCGTTGGCCCTTGAATTCGAAACATCGCAAGACGTGAATAAGGCGGATAATTGAGCTCTTGGCGAGTGACAAGTTCATGTTCCGCAAAACCTTGGTAATCGTGGGACTGAGTAAAGAGAATCGCCGGGTGATCGGGATTATACGATTGAATGACCACCTTGCCTGGGTCATCAGAATGTCGTCCTGAGCGGCCGCTGACTTGAGTGAGAAGTTGAAAACTTCTTTCGGAGGCCCGGAAGTCCGGAAGAGAAAAACCAACGTCGGCCAAAACCAGGCCGACGAGAGTGAGACCAGGAAAATCAAGCCCCTTGGCGATCATTTGTGTACCAATCAAAAGATCAATCTTGCGATTTTCCACATCTGAAATGAGTTGCTCAAGGGCTTCGCGGGAATGAATCTCATCTCGATCTGCGCGAGCAATAGAAAGCTCCGGAAAAAGCTTGCGCATGTCCTCTTCCACAAGTTCGGTACCGAGACCGAGGGGCTGCACTTCGCTGGATTGACATTGAGGACATTTTTCTCCCAGTCGATCGGTGTAATCACAATAGTGGCAGACCAAGTGGCCATGGCCATGAACGGTTAAAGAAATCGCGCAATTGGGGCATTCAAAGGTGTGACCACAATCGCCACAAAATGCGGTTTGAGCAATACCTCGGCGGTTGAGAAAAAGCGCGACCTGCTCTTGCCGCGCAAAGGTCTCCTTCATCATTTCAAATAGGTGGCTACTCAACCAAAAGGGAAGAGGCACTTCCATAGTTTGGTCCCGGCGGGCCCGCCGCTCCTCTCTTAAGTCGATCACTTCCACTTGAGGCAAGGCCCGGTTTTCCACTCGATGAGTCATGCGATGCAAGTGATAGCGTCCTTCTTTTGCTCTTTGCCATGATTCTAATGAAGGTGTGGCCGACCCCAAAACTATGGGGCAGTTTGCAAATTTCGCTCTCATAATCGCGGAGTCTCGGGCGTGATACTTGAGCTTTTCGTCCTGCTTAAAGCTCGATTCATGCTCCTCATCCAAAATGATTAACCCGATTTTTTCTAAGGGACAAAAGAGAGCCGAGCGAGCTCCGACCAAAATCTTTTTCTCGCCCTTAACCGCAGCCCACCATTGTTCGGTTTTTTCGCGTTCAGTTAAATGACTGTGAAGCACGGCGATTTTCTCGCCAAAGCGAGCGGAAAAGCGATCTAAAAGTTGTGGTGTTAATGAAATCTCCGGAACTAATACCAGCCCGCTTTCACCGCGCTCAATTACACGCTCGAGCAACTGAAGGTAAACTTCGGTCTTTCCCGAACCTGTCACCCCATGAAGAAGATGAACAGAAAAGTCATTTATCTTTCCAATGTCTTCGACCACCTGAGCTTGTTCTTGGGTGAGCTTTGGAGCCGGCTTTGCGGCCACTGACTTTACCACCGGAGCCTTGTGTGATTTCCGCTTTCGTTCGGGTTGATCCAACGGAGGAAAGGCCAGCGCCGTCACTTGCCCAATGGGGTAAAGGTAATATTCGGCCAACCATTCCAGCCAAGAGAGATGGTCTTCTGGTATAAAGGGACGATTTTCTATGCGGGCCTGAATCGCCTTTAGTTTTATATTAGGCTCAAGTTTACCCGGCCCTAGAACCACACCACGAGCTTTGCGCTTTCCAAGGGGAACAAGAACGGATTGACCACGGTTTGCAGCCTCCTCGCCGGTGCCGTTCAAGTAGGTGAGCGCTCCCGAAATAGGAGCGTCGACAGCAATGCGAAGAAGTTCTTCACTCATCGGAAGCGCTGGTAAAATTCGCGAATGATTGGTTGCTCTGGAATCTTAAGCACAACTTCGGCGCTCTTTTGCGCATCGAGTGAGCTCGTTTTGAGTTGGTCGCCCTTGAGATTACGTCCCAGCCATTTAACCGATGAAACAAAGATCTGAACCGAATTTGCTCCAAAACTGTAGGTCCTTGCCCGAGGGAGCCAAAGCCCTTCAGGGTGGCGGCTATAGTCGGCCGCTTCAATGAGAGATTGTGTGGGAAGCCTGATCTTTCGAACGACAAATTGATCTTGCTCTATCCAAAGCCCAGGAAGGGCAGAAGAAGAGTCAGGGGGAGTGGGGGTGCCAATCGCATAATTAATTGTTCCGCCGGTTCTCGAGAGACGCAAAAAATCCTGACTCGGATAAGAGTAATCCAAGCGCTCGGGACCACTCACAATCGGGTTTCGGTCGCGCAGTGAATCTTGAGGTGCAATTTTAAGAGCAACTAATTTGGGCTTCATGTTTTTAGAATAACGAAAATGAAAGAAAGGTTCGGCCCAATCCTCATTTAGCCGCAGTGACCTTAAGCTTCCCGTTTCATCTCGCCAGACCTTCTGGTTGGTTTCAAAAATAATCGAGCCTTGAATAAGGCCTTTGAGGCCACCCCGACCTTCAATATTGACCCGCATGAGATTCTCACCCGAGACATACCAAGTTTCACGAACCACAAGGGGATCGGGGTCGCCGCGAAAAACCACATCTTGTTCGATCAGATAAATGCCCCGACCGTGGTGGTCCGCCGTCTTTGAAATGATCATGTGATAATCGGGAATATAGGCGCGTGCACTTAGGCCTATCAGCATCAAACACGTAGATACCGCCGCACAAATCAAGCGATGTCGGTTTCTCATGGGTTCTCCTTGTCGAGACGAAGGCTCAGCTCTTTTAAGTATGGCGCAAGTTCTTTCTTCAGGTCGGGGCGATCCAGCGCAAGCTCGATATTTGCTTGTAAATACCCAAGGCGATCCCCGGCATCAAATCTTCTCGCTATAACTTTTGTTGCAAGGAGGCCCTCATTTTGAGCGAGCTTTACCATGGCATCGGTGAGCTGAATTTCACCGTTCTTGCCAGGTTTTGCATTTTCCAAATATTTAAAAATGGCACCGCTAAAAGCATATCGTCCCGGCAATGCGAGCGTCGTGGGCGCTTCTTGAGGCGAGGGCTTTTCAATCACATCTTTTACGCGAATGAGGCCATGACCTTGATCTTCTCCAGCGATGATTCCGTATTTACTCACCTCGGATTTTGGGACATCCATCACCGCGACCACGCTTTTTCCCTCTCGATCAAAATGAGCGGCGAGTTGGCCAATCGCGGACGGTGTATTGGGTTCTGAAATCATAATTTCATCGCCGAGCAGAAGCGCAAAGGGCTCATCTCCCACAACACTGCGGGAGGCGTAAACGGCATGCCCCAATCCAAGGGGAACTTTTTGTCGGACACTGATTATGTTGGCGAGGTCTTTGAGCCGACGCACAGTCTCAAGCAAGTCCTCTTTTTGGCCACGCTCCAAGGTCGCTTCGAGTTCATAAGACGTATCAAAAAAATCTTCGATCGCGCCTTTACCCCGCCCTTGAATGAGAACGATGTCCTCAATCCCGGCGGCCACGGCTTCTTCGACGACGTAAAGAAGTATGGGTTTGTCCACAATTGTCAGCATCTCCTTGGGAACTGATTTTGTGGCGGGCAAGAATCGAGTGCCGAGGCCGGCGGCTGGAATGACGGCTTTGCGAATAGAAGTCTTCATGGACATTGAGAAAACCACAGGCCCAGTTTGATGGCAAGTGTCACGGCCCAGGTTTACACCGTTGTTCAGCGCGAAATTTCTGCGTAGCATGAATTAATGAGCCGCGGAAACATGACTGTAAAGCTATGGGGCGTAAGAGGATCGATTCCGAGGCCCGAAATACCCTCGCAGCTTCATAGCCGTATCGGAAAAATAATTGAAGAATATGCAGCAAGCGGCCAAGCCGTAAAAGATTTTGTTGCAAAGATGTCTTTGCCTCTCGTCGGGGGGTTTGGCGGTAACACAACCTGCGTCACCGTGCGTTCGGCAGAAGATCTGATTGTGATAGACGCAGGAAGCGGTCTAAGAGAACTGGGAACCACACTCCTTTCTGGCCCTCTCGGGCGTGGTGAAGGAGAGGCGCATATTCTATTTACCCATTTCCACTGGGATCATGTGATTGGTTTGCCCTTTTTTGTACCCATTTTCATCCCTGGAAATCGGATTCACTTTTATGCGGTACAACCGGAGCTTGAGGAAGTGGTCAGGCTGCTCTTCACACGCCCCTACTTTCCCGTCGATTTCTCAGAGCTTCCTTCGCAGATTGAATTTCATCCGCTCACTCCGCGCGGAAAGGTGCCGTTACGTGGATTTGAGGTGACTCCCTATCAGCTCGATCATCCAGATCCGTGCTGGGGATACAGGATCGAAAGAGGTGGGAGTGCCTATGCGCATTGTGTAGATACAGAGTGCGTGAGGCTGTCTCGAGAGGAGATGGGAGCAGACCTTCCTTTATATACAAATGCAGACCTCATGTTGTTTGATGCCCAGTACACGCTGACAGAAATGGTAGACAAGGCGAATTGGGGTCACGCGATGGCGGGTGCGGGGCTTGATATTGCGTTGAGAGAAAAAGTAAAAAAAGTTTGGTTTGTGCACCATGATCCCTATGCCACCAATGACAAGATTGCCTCAGCGGAAAGCCAGGCGAAGAGTTACTTTGAAAGCAGGGTCAAGGAGCTCAATGCTCAAGGAGAAAAAACTCAGCCTGTGGACTGGAGCTTCGCCATAGAAGGAATGGAAGCTACGATCTGATGTGATGGGATAAAGGCCGTTGGTTGATTGCTCGCGAGCCATTCAGAATATTTCTTACAATGTTCAGCCTTAAGATAAATAAATTCGATTCCAACCTCTTCTCCATTTGCGGAGGGGCGTCGCCAGCGGACTTGTCCAAAACCTTGAAGATCGAAATCACCCAGTTGAAGTTCGAGTGCGATCAGCCCACCGACGTCGGGGCACTTTGCGTTGGCTGTTACCGAGGTGAAGCCGCCACGTCCCAGTGCAAACTGTCCCGACTTGTGGGCAATCTCCAAAGAGGGATATGAAACTTTTAAAGTTTCTGAGGGAACTGTGTATGGGGGATAGCGCAGCTTCTCTTCCGTCGAAAGTAATGAGGATCTAACGAGGTTAAGGAGATTTCTCGCGTCAAAGGGCTTTTCAAGAGCTCCATCAGCACCAAGAGCTAAGGCTTCTTCGATGCTTTGAGATCCCTTGTCGGCCAAAAAATAAAGGCGAGGCCATTCGGGGTGAACTTTTCGGCACCGACTGATCAATTCCAATCCAGATACCTTGGCCAGTTTGAGGTTAGCGACAACAATTTTAATGGCTGAATCGGAGCAAATGAGTTGCCATGCTTGTTCACCGTCAGAAGCAATGAGAGTTTTAAAGCCAAAAATGGAAAAGCGTTCCGCCAGCATGTCACGAATGGCATGATCAGAGTCGACCACAAGAATGCGGACCTGGCGTGGACTAATCATCGTT
>JAPKGD010000420.1 GCA_026648125.1 Bdellovibrionales bacterium
GTGTTCCATCGCAAGATAGGCGTTCGCAACAGTCTGGGCCTCTGGGAGATTTCCCTATTGAAAAATCTATATGGCCCTACCTCAAAAGCGCTAACTAAGACACGTCACATAAAATGTAGAACCCTTAGCTTTGATGAATTCGACGTATCAAAAAATTAAATCGATAATTTTCCCAGTCATGAAATTGCTCTAAGCAAATAATTTGCGTTTATACAATTCAATCGCACCCTAGTGGTCACAATGATATTTTGTTCGATCATGAATCAGGAGGATTTAATGACCAACACAGCAAAGAGTTCTCGCCACATCCTAATGTTCCTCATCATCTTAGTTTCGGCCACTGTGAAAGCCTCAGAAGACGATTGCCAGAGAGGAACAAAGCTCTTGTTCCGCTGCCAGGCTCACCACGTGACTCAATGGCCGGCCTCAAAGAATGAAATGGATCGAAATCTTGGAGAAATACTTGTCCAAATTTATCAAAACATCTTGGTTTGCCAGGGGCAAATCCGAAGCTATGCGCAACTTTTCTTTCGCCATCCAAAGGGCACTGAAAAGTCGCCCCTGTTTGACGCTCGAGTTGAACGCAGCAACAAAATTCGCGAGGCCATTTTTAAACCTTTAGACGACTCTAGTGTCCGTATATGGACAGCTGACCCAAACGAATACGAATGGAATGCGACGATTGAACACCAGGACCGTCACACCGGCCGATTTCAACTCGTCGCCCACTGTTCCTGGTAGTTAATTTGACAATTGCGAGCGAAGCTCATTGAGCAATTTTTGGATGCGGTCACGAACCTGCCGGAAGTGAGTTAGGCTTTGGGGGTCAGCCTCTTGGGGGTGGCGAGCCGGATCCGGAAGGGGCCAGTGCAGTTTCTTGCCGTGGCTTTCAGGAAGAGTGGGACAAACTTCCTCCTCACAAAGTGTAATAACGTAGTCGACCTTTTGCAGAAAGGTCTTTGGGACCGCATCTATACCCTTCGAATAGTGCTGAGAAATATCTACTTTGATCTCAGCCATAGCTATTACGGCCATAGGGTTTAACACTCCAGGCTGTGATCCCGCACTATACACCTCTGCCCCAGGAAAGACTTCACGTGCGAGGCCTTCCGCCATTTGACTTCGAGCTGAATTTGCCACGCACATAAATAGAAACTTCAAGCTAAACTCCTAATTTTCTGTACTCACCCGAACTAAAGCGGAAGAATAAAACTATCCCATGCACTATAACCGATCCCAAGTGTTGCGATATTCAATTTGTTGTTAGGGATCGAGTTTTGATTTCCACATTCTAATGACCTCATGCATAATGTGGGCATGAGCGTGGCCGTTTTTCTTGCCCTTATGGGTACGATTTTAGCAATGGGTGTGCTTGGCCAATTCTTTTTTGCCAAGATTCGCATTCCTAACCCCGTCATTCTTATGGTCTTTGGGATTTTACTTGGGCCCGTGTTTGGATTGGTGGATGGCGACAAGTTTCATACGGCCGCTCCCTATTTTGGCACAATCGCTTTGATCCTCATCTTGTTTCAAGGTGGATTGGAAATCGATTTGGTCGCAGCCGTGGGGCAAGCCCGATCAGCCATTGGTCTAGGCATTGTCTATTTCATGCTCTGCGTGGGGGCCGTGTTTTTGTAACTCTCTTTGGCCTTAAGCTTGAGCCTCGAGTCGCCCTTCTTTACGGATTGGTTCTGGGAGGAACAAGTCCGGCCGTCGTGCTACCAGTTTTGCAAAATTTAAACATAACCACAAAGACCAAAGCGCTATTCAGTCTTGAAACTGTCGTCGGCGAAGTTCTCACCGTTGTTTGCACGGTCCTCGCCTTGGATTTTATGACCAGCGCGGCTAAACCCAACTTTGTTGGCGCAAGTGTTTTTATTTTTCACTCTATTGGCACAGCCTTTGTTTTATCTGCCCTTGCGGGATGGGCCTGGAATTGGGTGATGCCCATCATTGAGCGAACGGGAATGAGTCAAATGGCTACCCTAGCCTTTCTATTTATACTTTACGCTTTTACCACCTCTATCCATGCGGAAGCGGCTGTGACGGTTCTCTTCTTTGGATTGTGGCTCGAAAACGGGCATATTATATCTGATTATATGTCGCGATTTGCCTCGCCCCGGGTTCTGCGACTCATTAATTTTCCCCGGGTGAACGATCAAAAAATTTTTTCTTCGCTCGTACATGAAATCACTCTGCTTATTCGCACCTATTTCTTTTTTGTGGTGGGTTTAATTTTTGATTTCACCACGTTTTCTTGGGGAACCATGGCTCTTGCGCTAGCGATTCTTTTTGTTTTTTATGGCGGAAGATGGATGAGCATGAACCTCATAAGCTCGCTGGATCGCTCAATAGACAAGGTCGATTTTCACGTCGGAATGATCACGATGCCAAGAGGACTTGCGACAGCTGTCGTCGCGCTTATGGTGCAAGCCTCAGGGCTCCCTGGCACTGAAGAGCTGGTACCCATCGCTTTTTTATCAATTCTCTTGACCAATCTTTTGATGGCCCGCCTGGTTCGCTCCAAGTGGGGAGAACTCAGCAACTAATTTTATTTTCTCCAAAGTGGTTTTAGCCATGAGGGGCTTAATAACATTCCCACTCCAATACAGAGTAAAATCCAAAGCCAGCGTTGCTCAACCCCAAATGGCGTGCCACTCCCAACAATAATCGCCCCAAGCCCC
>JAPKGD010000421.1 GCA_026648125.1 Bdellovibrionales bacterium
CTTTTTTGCGCGAGCACGGGCTGCGGCCGCGTGCTTCGCAGCGAGTTTCCTCGCTCTATCAAACGCTAATGTGCTGACAATTCGGCCAGGACGTTGAGGTTCTTCTTGGGTCATCTCACGCATTTGCTGAACTCGCTCCTGACTGGGAGGGTGCGTACTCATGGCATCCGCAACGGATGCCAAAAGGGGTGAGCTCTTGCTTTTTGATTGCCGTTCCATCTCGAGAAGTTTCGAATAAAAGCGTCCCGCCTGTTCCGGTTCATACCCCGCCCGGACCGCCGTTCTAAAACCAATTCGATCAGCTTCCATTTCGTCTTCACGAGAGTTGGCCATAAACGCAAACTTTTGAATCAGAAGACCACCACCAACTCCGGCCACAGCCCCTAACTCGGCCGCGCGAGTGAGACATTTTTGATCTCGTGGCGGGCAAGTTAGCTTACCCAGACCATAACCCAATGCGCCTCCTAAAACCCCTCCCCCAATCGCATACCACGCGGTTTTACCCTTCTCCCGTTCCGCCTTCGCCATACGTTCTGCCGTATGGCGGGCTCGAATGTGCCCAACCTCGTGACCAATAACTCCCATGAGCTCGCCTTCTGTTTCAGCCATTTCCATAAGTGGGGCCGTCACAAAGACAGTACCTGCAGGAAGAGCGAAGGCATTAACGTAGGGTACGTCAACCACTGTAAAGGTATAGTGGTAGGGGTTTCCATCAAGGTCGTTGGCGGCGATTAGCTTATTTCCAATTCTTGAAACGTACTGCTGTAACTCCACGTCTGAGACCGGAGGGTACTCTTTACGCATTTCGGGGAGTACTTTTTCGGTCATTCTTCGCTCATCAGCCACGCTTAAACTAATCTCTTGTCCCGAGTTATCTCCTTCACGATATCTGGTCTGTGGCGCAGTGGCACATGAGGACAGTAAGACACCCAGTCCACCTAAAAATGCCCTACGTCCAACACTCGTGCTCATAAGTAAGTTCAGCTCGACCTCAAGCTGCTTTAAAGCTTCTTCTTGATTCATAAATCCCCACAAAAAGTTTGGAATAAGTTTAGGGCGATGTACGACGAACGGTCAAATCGCGTTCGTAAAGTAAGCCTTCAAACACCCCAAAAGCGCGAATTTTCGCGCGGAGAACCTTTCCGCTTACGCGGGGCTCTATCTCCAAAAAGTTCAAGGGACCTGCTGCCCCAGCAATGCGTCTGGGGTTGGGGTTCATTTCCAAAGAGTTTGGAAAGGTCTTGGCGTGAATCCCACTTGAAGTGAGCTCGTAAGTTTCAAAGCCCACATCTTTTTTGCTAATCCGCATAAGTTCAGCGAGATGTCGGTCTCCGCTGACCAATACAGCCGGTCTTCGACTTTTGCGGAGAGCTCCGCGAAATCTATCAAAGGCAATGGGGTGACCGGCTTCAAACGACTCAAACTTATGGTAGGCCCCAAAAAACTGATCGCCATTCATAAGCCAAAGCGGAGCTGTCCCCTCAGCGAGCCTTGCATCTATCCAGGCCTCTTGATCTTTACCAAAGTGAGTTTGGTTTAAATCAATTTGCCGATCCGGGGTTCGAAAACTTCTATCATCTGCCAACAAGAACTCTTGGCCAAACAAGTGAACACTGGAGCTCACCCCAGGGCCCATCTTCCAACTTCCCAGCTCTCGACTTTGCGGAAAAAAGGTCCAAAAAATCTCACGGCTTTCATTTTTAAAATTAAAGTCGACGCCACCACCATTAGATCCGTAGTCGTGATCATCCCAAGTTGCCATTATCGGGGTTAGTTTAGGCCAGCGATAAACGCCAAGTGTGTTTCGCATCTCGACATATCTTCGCCACAGAGATTTCGGCGATCCCAGTCCACTTGAGGGGCTGAGATACTTGTCACCGTATACGTTGTCCCCCAAAAAAAACATGATGTCGGGGGAGCGTTCATAAATCTTAAGCCAAGCCACATTTTGTTCACGCCAATAACCGTCGTCCATGCAGGACACCACAACAACTCTCGGCTTTGAAAGATTCTCGTCGAGAGCCTTGAATTGGCGCCGGTCCCAAACTTGACCGCTACCATCCGCGACCCATAATTCGTATTCTTGACCGATCACCAATCCCGAGACCTCGAGATGGTCCACGCCCCATGGTCAATCCGCTCGAATAAAAGTCTTCGTGGCTTCTATAAAAAGGTTCTTAATTTGAAGATCAGCTCCGCTCTTTGATAAAATCAGATATTTGAGCTGCTCACCCTTCGGGACAACAATGGAAAATCGTGCCGCATTTGAGGTCGTCCATCCTTGAAGGATTGATAGCGGGCGATTGAGGCCCGTTGGAGCCCCCATCAATCCACAAGCAAGCTGAATTTCGGCGTCACAGTCAGCACTGAGCCGAGACTTTTCAGGAAGAGGGTTTTTACTGAGGTACTGATAGAGACTTTCTGCGTGCTTTTGTGACCACCCTCGCTCAAAAGTCTGGCAAGAAGTCTGAAAAAGCAAAAAAGCCGCGGTGAACATCAACGCGGCTTTCTTTAAGGCAACCCTGTCATTTAGCATCGGGCTTGGGACCTACCAGCTCGACTTCGTCACACCAGGAATTGCTCCTCGATGAGCAAGAGCTCTAAACTGCATTCGGCTTAGGCCAAACTTTCGCAGATTTCCGCGGGGACGGCCGGTCAATTGACAGCGGCTACGTACTCG
>JAPKGD010000422.1 GCA_026648125.1 Bdellovibrionales bacterium
GAGCGTTTCAATCCGGCACTGATGGCCGCACGAGACCGACTGAATCGACCTCTGTTTTTGGAATGTCACCGGCTGGCTCCGTTTAAGCCGCGAAGTTTAGATGTGGACGTTGTACTTGATGTGATGATTCATGATCTCGATTTGATTATGTCGTTGGTACGTAGCGATTTTATTGCGGTCTCTGCTGTCGGAACTCCAGTGATTACAAAAAAGATCGATATTGCAAATGCCCGAGTTGAATTTGCCTCTGGGGCCGTTGCTAACTTCACGGCTTCTCGGGTCTCGCAAAATACTCAGCGAAAGTTTAGGGTGTTTCAAGCGGACCAATATTTGTCGATTGATTTTCAAACCGGCGAAGTGAACCTTTTGACCAAGACCGGAGAGTGGAGTGATGGTGAAGTTCCGCTCAAAGCAGAGGCCTGGAACCTTGAAAAAGGGGATGCTCTGCTTGCGGAAACCAAGGCGTTTTTGCAGGCGGTTCGTGGCGATGCGCCGGTCATTGTCAGCGGTCGAGATGGATTGAGGGCTTTGCAGCTGGCGGAGCAAATTTTATATGACATCCACCAGCGACTCTCCTGAAATACTAATGGTGGCGGCAGAGGCGTCTTCAAGCCTCTATGCCCGTCGCCTCCTCGAGCACTGGAAATCACAGGGTAGAAGCGTCAAAGCTTTTGGAATTGGGTCTCGAGAGATGGAAGCTCTCGGTTTTGAAATTCTCGGACGCAGTGAAGACTTGGCGGTGGTGGGAATTCAAGAGGTCATGGCTCATTGGGGCGACATCAAAGGTGCTTTTCATCGTCTCGTTGATGCAGCAAAAGTTCGAAAGCCTAAAGTTGCCTTACTTCTGGACTATCCCGACTTCAATTTGAGGCTAGCGAAAAAGCTAAAAGCCCTTGGTATAAAAGTTGTCTACTATATTTCTCCTCAGGTGTGGGCTTGGCGGCAGGGGCGAGTAAAGCTCATTCGCAAAGTTGTAGACAAAATGTTGGTCGTTTTTCCCTTTGAGACGGAATTTTATGAAAAGAATCAGGTGCCGGTTGAGTTTGTCGGTCATCCGCTTTTAGATGAAATTCATTCTGAATTGACCGATGAAAAGCTGCGATCGAATGCAAGAGCTCGGTATGGCATCGGCCCCCAAGATATTTTGTTGGGATTGATGCCGGGGAGCAGGAATTCTGAGCTTAAACATCATCTTGAGGTGCAAATTTCTTGTGCCAAAGAGTTGGTAAAGGACGATCCGAATTTAAAGATTGCCCTGCTTGTCGCGCCAAACTTCAGCAAAGAACAGATTAAGGCGCAACTCCCCCAGATCGATTTTCCGCTCATTCTTATTCAAGATGAGCCATTTCATATGATCAGTTTAGCCGATGTGATCTTGTGCGCATCAGGTACAGCAACTTTAATGGTTGGGCTTATGGACCGACCGATGGTCATCATGTACCGAATGAATGCTTTGAGTGCATTTCTCGCTAAGGCATTTGTGAAATCAACGGCGCACTTTGGACTGATAAACCTGGTTCTCGGGGAGCGAGTGGTTCCAGAACTTTTTCAGGAGCAGGCCTCAGTCTCCGAGCTCGTGAGGCACTTAAAGCCACTTCTTAAAGATGCAAATTTGCGAAAAGAGATTTCCAAGCAATTGGATAGAGCAAAAACCCGGCTCGGAAATCGAGGAGCGACAGTTCGAGTGGCCAAATCGTTGGAGGACCTATGGTCCGAGACGTAAGACCTTGGCTTATGCCCTTGGGCCTACTTTATTCGGAGGTTATGCGGGGGAGAAATTGGCTCTACAATTACGGTTGGCTAAAAACGGAGTGGTTGCCATGCAAAGTTATCTCCGTTGGAAATTTAACTGCGGGTGGTACTGGAAAAACTCCGGTGGTGATGTGGCTTGTTGAAGAGTTGATGAAAAAGGGGCTTAAGCCTGCCGTGATCAGTCGTGGTTATGGTCGAGAGGGCGAAGGCGTGACCAAGGTTGATGCCCGATTGCCCAATGCCGCCTTAAGATTTGGAGACGAGCCAACCCTTATGGCTTCGCGATTTCCCTCTGTGCCAATTTGGGTGGGGGCGGATCGGGTCAAGGCTGGTCGTTATGCTTTGGGGGCCGGCGAGGGCGTGAATGTTCTTATCGCAGATGATGCTTTCCAGCACCGTCGTCTCGGGCGGCAATTGGATTTATTAGTCTGTGATGTGAGCCAGGATCCTCTTGCGTTGAATCCCTTACCATGGGGCCTTGGGCGTGAGGATAAGTCAGAAGCCAAAAGGGCTCGACTGGCAATTCTGACAAAGGTGAATTTCTCAGATGAAACTCGAATTCAAAGTTGGAAAAAAAATCTGGGAGATCTCGCAACTGTTGAGACCGCCTATCGTCCAGAAGGGTTGTTTTCAATCTCTGGTGGCGAGCCTTTATCCTCCGAAGGGGAGTGGTTTGCGGTAGCTGGAATTGGGCGCCCAGAAACTTTTTTGAGTCTTTTGAAGAGCGAATTGAAGATAAATGTAGTTGGAAGTGAATGGTTTCGCGATCATTATAATTTTACAGCGGCGGATTTAGATCGGCTGGAGAAAGCGTTGCCTGCTCACGCACGGGTTGTAATTACCGAGAAAGATGCTGGCCCCGGCCCGCGACCGCGCGGGGGGCTCGATTTCCGCCGGGATGATCTCCACCGTCCAGAT